>JAEWMK010000141.1 GCA_023457235.1 Bacillota bacterium | reverse complement strand
GGCTACATGCTCCATTTTCTGAATCATATTGTTCGCCCCTCCACATGCTTCCTTAATGCTTTGACCCATGGCATAGATTTTTCGTAACAGTCACCGATTTGAATGACTCTTTGATCAGTGAAAGGTTTTCCAATAAGCTGAAGCCCAACTGGAAGATTTTCTGAAGTAAAACCGCAGGCAACAGATAATGAAGGAAAGCCTAAGATATTTGCTAATGGTGTTTTGCCAAGTGAAAACATATTACTGATGGCCATTTCCGGAACCATCGTACCGATTTCAAAAGGCGGTTTGACATTTGTTGGGCCGACTAAAGCATCAATCCCATACATTTGATTTATCGTTTCTCGGACAAATTGGTCTCTTCTACGCTGGGCACGAATGTAGGCCGTTGCAGATATATCGCTGCCAAATTCAAACCGATACTTCAAATCATCACCATAGAGATGTCCATATTTTTTCAATAACGGTTCGTGTACGGAGAGAACCTCTGATTGGGCGATTGCTTTTAAAGCGTTAAGTGCTTCGTCAATTCCAGGTAAACCAATAGGAACTATTTCTGCCCCAAACAATTCTAGTTGATTGAAGGCTTCTTCAATTACCCGTTTCACATCAGCATCAATTCCTGCAAACATATAAGGCTCATAGAAGCCAAGCTTCACTCCCTTTAAGTCACTTAATGAATCAAATAAGACTGGAACATTTCTTTTTACAGATGCAGGATCCTTTTGATCATATCCTTTCATGACCTCAAGCATGATTGCTGCATCCTGTACCGTTCTTGTCATCGGACCCACATGATCCAAAGACCAACTGAACGGTAGACAGCCCCGTCTGCTGACTACTCCATAGGTGGGCTTGAACCCGACTGTACCGCACATTGCAGCTGGCAGCCTGATAGATCCAGCCGTATCAGACCCGAGTGCCCCAAAGGCCATTCCTGTTGCAGTAGCCACAGCTGAGCCTCCGCTTGAGCCGCCTGGAATTCTTTTTATATTCCATGGGTTCTTGGTATTGCCATAATGGGGATTTTCTGTCGTTGCCCCCATTGCAAATTCATGCAGGTTGGCCTTACCGATAATAATCGCTCCAGCCTCTCTTAGTTTTTGAACCGCTACAGCATCTTCATCTGGAATCCAGCCCTCAAAAATTTTCGATCCGCCAGTTGTTTTAACACCCGCTGTTTGTAAAATGTCCTTGACCGCAATCGGTATTCCGTGTAACGGCCCCCTTACCTCATTGTTCATCAACTCGGCTTCCAATTGCTTCGCCTGGGTCAGCGCTTCTTCTTCCATTACAGTAATAAAAGCATTGACGTTCGGTTCATGTTCACGAATCTGGTTTAAGGTCATCTGCGTTAGTTCAATAGGAGAAATCTGTTTATTTTTTATTGCATTCCCTGCGGTTTCGATTGTTTCAAAAAGGAGTTCATTCATGACTTGTTCCCTCATAACCTTCTAGATTAAAAGTAAAGGCCGGCTCTAGTGTTGCTAATTCTATTTCCTCATCCTCTAATATATGGCGCAGATATTCTTCTAATGACATGCATTCCCCTACTTTCTCTATAAATCTATAAAAGGCAATAGGCAACCACATTTTATCTTCTCTAGTACCAATTATGTTGTGGTAATACTAGATATGACGGTGTGGTGCCTGATACCTTTACTTTATCTCATTAAGACTTCACTTCATGCTCATCCTTCTTAAACTGAGGCTTCATCGGAAAGGCTTCCTCCCAAGACTTTTTATTGCTCGCATAAATTCCTGCGCTATACAGGGTTTTCAGTGATTCGGAATGTAATTTGAAGTTTTCTTTTCCTTCCTGTAGCGACTTAGCCTGCTGAAGCAGCAATCGGCGCATATGAATAATTGGCAAATCACTTGTGCCTAAATGTTCCTTGGAGCGATCGACGATCGGCCCCATTGTTTCGGTAGCCGCATGGTCCTGAATAGCGATTCCACGAATTCCCGTGAAGTTTCCTTTTTCTGTTTTTTGCAGATCACGGTCTTGACCATAATCACTTTCAAAATTGATTTGTTTTCTAAAATGCTCATCCACCTTTATACCGCGACGTTCATGATTGGCCTGTGCATCAATTGGACGGTTGTGAGAAAATTGGACATCCCAAGTCCATGTACTGTAGTCATCCCTAGGAATGAAAGCATGCCACATCCCATCATCACCATCAAGGCGAGGCGGAAATGTATAAAACGGAAAGATGTAGTGAATTTCAAAGAAGGCATGTTCTGTCTCACTACCGATTCCTACTCCAATACAGCGCTTTCCATAATTGGTATCCTCTACATCCTGTTTAACCGGTGGGTTTCTAACAAGAGGATGGTCCGGAGAAATTCCTAAATCGGAACTTAAAATTCCTTCCCCTACTTTCTGTTTTTCATTTGCATTGTGAAGAAACGCAGCATGTACATAATCTAGGTCATTTTCCATTACCTGAGCGTAGTTACACTCCTGCCAAACCCGCTCTGACATCACGTAGTCATCAGGCAATCCCATCCAATAAAACTCAGGAAATTCCGGCATCTTCTCCTCTGGTCCCATGTATGTCCAGATCATTCCCTTAACCTCTTTCACTGGATAACTTTTGATCTTAATTTTCTGTCTGAACTTCGGATCCCCTTCTTCTGACGGAATTTCCGTACAGTCACCATTTGTATTGAACTTCCAGCCATGATACATACAGCGTAGGCCACACCCTTCATTAATACCATAATACATAGATGTTCCACGGTGTGGACAAGCTTCCTCCATCAAGCCGACTTTCCCTTCCGTATCACGGAAAGCGATTAGATCTTCACTTAGCAACTTGATTTTCTGCGGTTTTCCATCACTTTTTAATTCATCTGATTTTAGTGCCGGTATCCAATATAAACGAAACAAGTCCCCCATTGGAGTTCCTGGGCCTGTACGTGTTAATAAATGATTATCTTCTTTTGATAGCATTTAAATTCCCCCTCATAGATTTCGTTTGATTATTTAGAAAATTATTAATTTATGTTTACATTCTATTAAATTCTTCCCATCCAAACAATCTATCTTTAGGTAGGATATTTTATTAATTCACAACCGAAACATACAGTAAATATAGTTTGATTTTTCAAAAATCCCTGAATTATGATAAAATAGTTGAAAAAATCTAAAAATTTTTTGAGGTGGACAGATGGCGATAAAAGCAAATACAATTACCTTGGGCGATTTATTTGGTATAACCCACAATGATGACAACTTTCTGCAGTCTTATCGAATGTTTATATCAAGTGCAGATGCTTGGGGAGCATTAATAAAAGATTTAGTTTTGGCTCTAGGGATTGAGAGAGCTAAACGCTTTCTATTACGTTATGGATATCAATGCGGCAGACATGAAGCCATAATGTTAAAGGATATGTTCCATTGGGAAAATAAAAAGGAATGGGTCATGGGTGGAGTCACAATGCATAATCTTTCCGGTCGTACCAAGTCAGTTCCGATTAAAGTACAAATTGATACCGAGAAAATGGAATTGAATGTAGAAGGTTATTGGCATGACTCCTATGAAGCAAAGCAATATCTGCAGCACTTTCCGTTTCATACAGAACCCGTTTGTTACTTTTTAGAAGGCTATGCCAGTGGGTACTGTAGCACCTCGTTAGGCAAAAAGGTTGTTTTTAAAGAAGTGGAGTGTATCGGAAAGGGGGAACCACATTGTCACTTCATCGGAAAAACACTCGATTTATGGAGGGATGATATTTCACCCGAATTGGTTGATTATGCACGTGAAGATATTGGCGATGAACTTGATCAAGCCCACAAACGAATAGAAAGACAGAGCGAAATATTAAAACGAGGGAATTTGTTAAGTAACGAATTGACCCAAATCGTCTTACAAGGAAGAGGACTTGATTCTATTGCTGGGGCACTTGGACGCAGCTTAAAATGTGGTATCGTTATCTCCAACAAAGATTTTGATACTCTATCCGAATATGGGGACATATTTGACTATTCTTTAAAACACATCATCGAAACAAAAGAAAATCTCGACTCATCCGACCGAAAGAAAATAATTGAACTGATCAATCAACGAAGCACCATACAACTCAATTCTACTAATAAACAAGGGTTTTCCCATTATCCATTAATCACTCCTATCATAGTACAAAACAGTGTGTATGGTTATATTTCAATAATTAAGAACATGAAAGAAATGGACGAACTAGAATCATCCTTTATCGAGCGTGCAGCAAATATTTGTGCACTTCATATTTTAAATAAAAAAACAGCGATTGATACTGAACAAAGAATGAAGGGAGAATTACTAGAGGAAGTCTTACTACAGCCAAAGTTAGATTCTAACATAACAAAAAAACTATCTTTTCTAGGCTATAATCTCAACAAATCTTATTATGTATTCATTTTTCGCTTACAGAATCAATCCTTTGATTTTCAAAAAGACGAATTGGTAAATGATGTAAAAGAGGAGATTATGAACGTCCTTAGAAAATATTCTTCTTCTGCCAAAGAGAATATATTAATCTCGAACTCTTTTGGGCAGGTTCATGCTCTACTTTCCGAAGAATTATTGCAGTATTATAAATGGAATATCAAAAAATTCGGGGAATCGGTATTGAAAGAAGTGAAGAGGAAATTTCCATCATCACAGATATTAATTGGAGTAAGCAATATATGTTTGAATATTCACGCAGCTCATGAAGGATACAAACAAGCGAAAAAAGCCTTAGAAATTGGTCAAATTAACAATGAGAACCAACAAGTGTTCTTATTCTCGGCTATTGGACATATCTCCATTCTACTGGATGCCAGAAATCCGCAGGAATTAGAGACCTATGCCGATAACATTCTAGGTTCCATCTATAACTATGATATACAGAAATCATCTGAACTAATAAAAACTCTTTATTTTTATTTAAATAATGAATGTAATTTGCATAA
>JAEWMK010000140.1 GCA_023457235.1 Bacillota bacterium | reverse complement strand
TGAACAAGTAAGGAGGCGAAAAATTGACTTTATACTCTGTTTTTCAACCTATATGGAACCTAAAATCAAACTATGTTTACGGATACGAAGCCCTACTTCGAGGAAATACTCCTCCAGAAGAACTTTTTAAACGAGCTTCAGAGAACAATAAGTTAGTAGAATTGGATTATTTGGCCCATACTTTAGCTCTATCAACGTTTTTTGGAGAAGGTAACTTATTCCTTAACCTCCACCCAAAAACGTTGGAAAAGGGCTTTAAAATTGATTTAAGCGAGTTTAACATTGATCCATCTAAAGTCGTAATTGAGATTACAGAACATGAAATTCTCAATGAAACTGTTGCAAAAAAAAATATAAAGGACATTAAAAATGTTGGTATAAAAATTGCTGTTGATGATTTTGGCCACGGATTTACTAATTTGTCTTTAATTGAATGGATTCAACCAAGTTATATAAAGCTAGATCGATCCTTAATCAAAGATATTCATTCAAAAACCTTGCCTTCGCTTTTAAAAGGATTGAACGGTATTGCAATTAATATTGGAGCTGATCTTGTTGCTGAAGGGATAGAAACAAATGAACAATTGGAGTTTGTTAAATATTGTGATATTAAATACGGTCAGGGATTCCTGTTAGGTAAGCCAAAACAAATGAAAGGAATAAAAAATACAGGGTAAATTTTGGACTGTAAAACAAGTTTAATTAGTGATAGAAAAAACGGGTAAGTAAGGACGTAAGTACTCTGACTTTTGCTTACCCGTATAACTTTCAAGTTTTTGTACTATTGAAATTAATAAAAATAAGTTAAGTTAAATTTAATAAAGCTGCTAATTGTTTTTCTTTTTTATTGAAAGCAATTTCTTTTTTATTTAAATAATAATAAATGCTGTCAAGGTAATCGTCTGAAAGTTCTTCATATATACCATTTTGGACTAATAATTCCCTAACTTTATAGTAATTATTTTTTCCTGCTGATAACATTAAATGAAGTTCTTCCATTTCTCTTGGTCTGTAGATATTTACCTTATTAGGATTAATTTCACTGACACAATATTTCTCAATATCCTGTGGATGTATTTCTTGCAATTCATATTTTTTATAAATAATATCGTATAAAACTTGATTTGTTTGAGCTATAATATTATTAATAGCCTGTTGAACATAACTATAGTAAATTTTCCCCTTCTCTAAAAATGACTGTAGATTATTGATTTGCACATCATCTCTTAGTACTACCTCAGGATTCCTCAACATAAATTCTAATTCCATATTAGTATCAATATATCTATCCCTTACTAATCTTACAATATCCGTTATATCTTCAAGGGAGTAATTCCCTGATAAGAATTTTTTTCTTATTTTCTCACTTTCAACTTCAGAACTGTACATATTATTTGCAAAATAATGTCCCTCATTATAAAAACTCTTAGCATTAGCTATTGAGACTTCATTCTCCAGTACATCAATACTAATATTTAATAAAACTCTTTTTTGCTCTACCTTTAATATCCCTTTCTCTTCACGAATTAAGGTAACAATCTTACTTATCATCTTTAAATCAAATTCTTGATTTTTGAATGCCAAAGCAAACTTTTCCAATTCCTTTTGGAGTTTTCGTTTATTATTTGAATTAATATTGCCGTACTTATCAATAAATTCCTTAAGTGCCTTACTTAAAAGTTCTTTTTGGCTATAAGGGTATGCTTCAACAATTTCGTTAAATTGATCCCATACATCTTTATTAACCCTAATTGATGTTCTGATCTCTTCTTCTCCAAACATTTCCAAATCAAAAAAAAGTTTCTGATTATTTTTTTCATCCACTATTTTCACTAACTTTGATGCATTATCTAGTAATCTTCTTAAACAATACTCATCATATTTAGTTAACATAGTTTACACCCCGAGACCATAGTAATATTTACTTCTTACCAAAATATTACTATGGTGACAAATGTATGTCAAGTGTCATCTGAGTGTTTGTGTTTACATATAAAAAACTTTTAATATTCATATCATAACCAAAAAATTTCTTTTATTACTAATCTTACTCCCTATAAATCTTCTGTTTGTATAGGATGCAGCAATAGTAACTGACCTTAGGTGGCGATGTTGTTTTTAAAAGGGATGATAGGATACCCTATCATATAATTTTATACCCTATCTTTTCCTACCATCATAAATCAAAAAAATCCTCAACTCTTACCCTGTCATCTATTTTTCGTATTGATTTCATTATTTTTTTAATCGTACCTTGTGTAGGTTCGTGGCCAGGATCTGCTTTACATAACTCACTAACAGTTGAACGACTTACGTCGGAATCCTTTGCAAGCCATTGCTGTGAAATCCCTCTATCATCAAGCCACTTACCAAGTTTGCTCCTTTTTTTCCCCAATCCAAACATATTTAATCCTCCTCGAAAAATTATATCTACTACAAGTCATATCCAAAAATCCGAAGTTTTATTCATTTTTGTAAAAAATATTAGAATAAGGGACAAGCAGGTCCCCATATTTTATATCAAGGACACTTTAACCAGTGGAAATTCAAATTAAGAAAGTGAGTGATTATTTTCGAAAGAAGGAGCGATCAATTATCGCCAACATTAATAATTTATCTGGGAGTAAGTAGAAGACTTCCTCCCTCCTACTCTAAAAAAGGAGACCAAAAGACCAGGAGACCAAAAGACCGTAGAGATATTTTATTTGCATCATCAAATTGGAGGAGGGAGAGGGGATGGATGAAACTCTTTTCGGAAGAAAGACTTTAAAGGCAGCACCAAAAATATTTAAAAATAATCGTCCAGAAATTAAAAAAATTCGAAAGGAACGAAAAGACAAACAACACGATACAAAATTCAAATTATCAGTCGAGGATAAGAAGTTGCTCAAAATAAAAGCAAATACCTACAGAATGTCACTCACAAAATTTTGCAGTTATATCGTGAAAAAGGACTTGGTTTTAGAAAGAGATTACGACACTTACGAGTATGATAAAAACGGTGAGTATATCCATACTTCGTTAGAGGGCGATTATTATGAGATGCTTAAAACATTGGAGATTGAGTGGAACATGCCAAAGCGAAGGGTTGTGCACCGAATTATAAAAGAATATTTAGCAAGGGAGTATGGTCGTTTGACCATTCACTATTATAACGATTCGAGGTGATTTCCATGAAATTTAGTCAGTTAGATGTTATTGGTCAAGAACGAACAATAAGGAAGGAACAAAAGGAATTACAAAACGAAAAATTTTTGTTTAGGATGGTGTATCGCATTTTTAATAGAAGAAATCCGAAACACACTTTTATTTTTTATGTTCCAGAATATCTATATTTAAGATCTTGTTCATTTTGCTCTGACATCGAAAGGGAGATTGATCGTAAATTTACAATTGGGGAACTTGCAGGCATTCTTTACTTTGACTTTCTTGAATACGTCAGAAAAACAAATGATATTAATACAGTTCATAAACGATTAGCAGCTCGTGATCTGGCACCAGTAAGAATTTTTCAAACAGAGGATGTATACAACGGTGTTATATATGATGAAATAAGAGGTTACGAAATGATCGAAACGAGGATCGATCATAAGGATGCACTGAAAGGTGAATTCCTATTAAGAGACATGTTAGAGATCTACACAGATCACAATTTTACTTTAGAAAATATTTTTGAAATTATATTTTGTGACTTTATTGATGACTACAGAAGAGGTTTAATCAAAAACCCATTATCTAAAATATTGCATTATATTGATTATTAGCTACAATTAATTTTGAAAATTACCGTTAACCAGAAAACGGATAACATATAAGTCTAAATGAAATTAGTTTGATCGATATTTTAAAGTCCGAAAATGAGGATGTTGTGGATACAATTCAACTATTAATGGAGTTAGAAAAAATAAATGAATATATTCATATATTAGATGAAAGAGAAAAGGAAGTTATTGTTGGCCGATTTGGTCTGGATTTACAAAAGGAAAAAACACAACGGGAAATTGCAAAAGAGCTTGGAATCTCAAGGAGTTATGTCTCTAGGATCGAGAAGCGGGCTCTGATGAAGCTTTTTCATGAATTTTATCGGAATGAACGGAAAAAACGAGGATAATGAACTTAAAGAAGGGGGGCGCTGCCTCCCTTTTCCTGTCTAGCTCCAGCACCCAGCGACTAGTGGACTTCACCCACCTTCCTACGATAAGTCAACATCGATTCACTGACGCTCATCGTGTTACTTTATCTCAGTCGATGAGCTCCAGTCCATACGTCGCTAAACGGGTGCTTCCGCTTTTCTATCTATTTTGACAATATTTTGAACTGTTGGTTCTCGTGATTAATTTCATAAGTATTCTGATACCCCTAGATGTAAGATATTAATAAATCATCATTTGGGGGATTTTGTTATGGGAAAACGGAAACGGATACGAAAATGGTCGATTGCAAGGCATAGTGTTCAGATTTTTATCTTATTGTTCTTTTTATCTCCATTAGTATTAGTGGAAGTTGAAGGAGAAAACTTTTTTTATGGAACCTTATCATCTTCCCAAATTTTCGGGATACCCCTATCGGATCCTTTTAGTGCCCTACAGGTTACTTTAGCAT
>JAEWMK010000139.1 GCA_023457235.1 Bacillota bacterium | reverse complement strand
CTGCTTGGATTGTTAAAGCAAGGTGAGATGATGACATCTGCCCTGATTGCAATCGATGAGCGGGCGATTCCGTCATTAAAAGATGAATACAGAGCATCAAAATATATTAGTATCATTGAGGTTCGCCAGGAAATGATTGATAAATACGAGGAATTGATGGGTTCAGCTACCTATGCGATGTGGGTGATGGCGATTATTTCAATCATAACCGGCTTTGCCATTGTCTATAACTCTAGCATTATTTCGTTGGCGGAGCGGAAAAGAGAGCTTGCTTCCCTTCGTGTGATGGGGATGACCCCGAAGGAAGTGATGGAGGTTGTTTCGGTTGAGCAATGGTTTATTGGTTTTTCCGGGATGATCGCCGGGATTCCGTTGGCGTTTTTAATGAGTCAAGCGATGTCGACAAGTATGAGTAATGACTTGTATACAATACCGCCGGGAACGAGCGGGAATGCGATTGTGCTCGCTTTTATCGGAACGATTTTTGCCATTGCAGTTTCGCAAGTTTCGATTTCTAGGAAGGTAAAGCAGCTCGATTTGGTGGCGGTTTTGAAGGAAAGAGAATAGTGGAACATGGGGACGGTTCTCATGTTCCAAAGATGGTATAGAAAATGGAGCACGCGAACCAGCCCCGTGTTCCAGGAGGAGAAGATGGCGATGGAAGCGCATTTGAAATGGATAATCGGAGCAATTTTGGCATTAGGAATTGGCGGCTATTTTGTCTATAATTCTACAAAACCCCTTGAAGCAGAGTTGCTTGAAGTAAAAGCGCAAACGATATCCCAGTCCTTTAAAGAAGAAGGACTTGTGACAGCAGCTGTCGAGCGGCCTGTGTACAGCGTAATTAACGGAAAAATAATAAATATTCCTGTCAGTGAAGGACAAAAGGTAAACAAAGGAGATTTGCTTGTTGAGATTGAATCAAAGGATCTCGAATCGCAACTAAGCCAGTTGAAGGCCCAGCTCGAAAGCATTAACGGCCAGGAGAAGCAGGCAAAAAGAACCCCCTATATAGCTCAAGTAAAACAGCAGCAACTAATGATGGAAGAAACAAAACGGCAAATCGAGCTTGAAAAGCAAAATTATACTAGAATCAAAACATTATACGACAGCGGGGCCGTTTCAAAAAAAGAATTGGATGATGCCAACAATCGAGTGGAGCAGTTGGAAAACAACCTGTTGCAACAGGAACAAGCGTTGGAGCTAATTGAAGAGCAATCTGAGCCGTTGGCAGGAACGGATCAGTATTTTAAAGGTTTAAAAGAATCACTGAATGAGCAAATAGATCATCTTAAATATTTAATCTCAAACAATAGAATTGTTGCGCCAATCAGTGGGATCGTGAACGAATTGCCTGTCCGGGAAGGAGCGATGATAACAGCACAAACCCCTTTAATGACGTTGACTTCTAATGATGAACTGCAGGTTGAAGTATTTCTTTTAACTGAGGACGTCATAAGCGTGGAAGAAGGTATGCCGGTTACATTGATTCAAAAAAGAAAAAATGGTGATTTGGAATTTCCGGGTGTTGTAACAGCCATCGCGCCGGCAGCTGAGGAAAAAATTTCGGCGTTGGGGTTAACCGAGCATAAGGTAAAAGTTACGGTAGCCCCTGAGACAAATAAAGCGCCAGAGCTGCGGCTGGGCTATGCGTTGGACGTCAAGTTCACTACATTGGAGCAAGAAAATAAAATAGCGGTACCTAAGGTTGTCCTGTTCCCATATGAAGATGGCGATGCAATATGGCTTGTAAAAGACGGGAAAGCGATGGTACAGAAGGTTGAAACAGGCATGGAAACTGATGAGTTGGTTGTAATCGAAAAAGGTCTAAAAGCTGGTGATCTAGTTGTCAAAAATCCTCAGCTTGAAGGGATAAAAGAGGGAAAGGAAGTTAAATAGGCAAATAAGTAAAATTTAGATTTTGTAACAAAAGGTTCTATATGTGCGAAATATGTGAATGCGAAAGTGAAGAATCGTTCCTTCAAATTTTTTGGAACGATTCTTTTCAAATTTATAGTCTTCACTTACTGTGTTTAGGATTATTGTGCAGTTTAGCTGGGAGTCTTTTTTCCGGATGGCCTTTCCCGCGTTTGCGATTTTGCTCATCCTTTCGTTGTTTATCATGTATTCTCGCTACAAATTCACTAGTGCTCTCCATTTCGTCTCCACCTTTATCTTGTTATAGTTTCAGCGTTTTGGCAGCTTTTAAATGTTGGGGTACTGCCACGCTTTTCTTTTTGTTACTATAACCATTTTCGGAAAAAACATGTATGAAGTGGGACGTGGAGTTGGGCCAGGAGTGGGACACAGGGTCAGACCGTCTGGCTTAAAAAGTTAATACTAAAATCGTGTTGTTAAAGGTGCAATCTGGGAACAATATATGTTAAAGTTGACTTACATAAGCAATGTTTTCAATAGAAAACGTTGCCAAAAAAATACATAGGAAGGTGGCTTTTCATTAATATGAATCATCAACAAAATGATACAAATGCTTTACCACCAAAAACATGTACAATCGAAAGACTGGTAACAGTCCCTGAAGATGTCGAAAAAGTATTAAATGGACAAAAAACAGCAACACGTCGAAATGGCAGATATGCTGATATTGGCGAAGTGATGACTCTAGAAGGGCAAGATTTCGTTGTTGAAAAAGTTTATTCACAGTCACTTGGGGAACTGACTGATGAACATGCCCGCCAAGAAGGATACGCTAATTTAGAGGAATACAAACAATCGATTTTATCGATGCATCCTGGGATGCCTTGGCTACCGCAAATGCGTGTATGGGTTCATGAGTTCCGGCGAGCATAAAGCCTTGCCGGGCTTTGGAAATCCATTCTGGTTGACCAATTGGTAAACTGGATTAGGACCGAATTAAATGAACTATCACATATATACAACGATTCTTTATATTCATGTTTTTAGTGTAATCCTTTCCATCGGTCCCTTTTTTATATTGCTTCCGTTCATTAAAAAGCTTCGTGGAGCAAATGAAGATGTCGAACAATCGTATTTAAGCTTATTTAGATTTACTGTTCAAGTATCAAAACATGCCGGGCATGTGCTCGTTGTTACAGGTATATTGCTCGTGTGGCTCACCTCATGGACTTGGAAAACGTCATGGATTGTCATGACGGTTTTGGTCATGCTCAGCTCTGGTTTTTTCTTGGCACGTGCCTTTTCGCCAACCGTCCGCAAGTTTAATGACCCGACAAAGGATAAGGAAAAATCAATACAAACACTGTACCGCTCAACATGGGGCTACGTGATCTTACTGCTGATCATGCTGTGGTTTATGGTTGCAAAGCCGGTGTGGTGGTAGGGGTGTTTCGTCTGTGCCCTAGACAGGGTAAAGATCGAGTCTTTGGACACGATCAAGTGTTGAATGTACCCGAAAAGTGGAATGGATCGAGTCTTTGGTCACGTTCGAACGTTGAACGTACCCGAAAGGTGGAATATACCGAGTTTTCGGTCACGATCAAGCGACGAATGTGCCTGAAAAGTAGTATGGAGCAAGATTCCGGACACGTTCGAACGTTGAACGTACCCGAAAGGTGGAATATACTGAGTCTTCGGTCGCGTTCAAGCGATGAATGTGCCTGAAAAGCAGTATGGAGCAAGATTCCGGTCACGTTCGAGTGTCACGCAAGCACTGGCTTAGTGCCCCGTAATTGAAAAATTTGCTTCACACGGTCACTAAAGAGTAGGTATAGAGCCCGTTGGAGGAAAAATAAGCGTTGCTCGGTCACTAAAAGACAATTTAGAGCCCGACAGTAAGGAAAAAAGCAAAGTTCAGTCACTAAGGCTGCATTTAAAGCCCGGGAACAATAGAATCTGCCCGGGCTGTCACTAAAGGAGCTGGCTGGAATTCAACTGACCACTCATCCATCCTCATCCATCCAACAACTTAACAAACTCCTAAAGCTCCCCCCAACCAACACTGTTACTTAACAGCCTCCAGCTCAGGCACCATCCTCAAAATCACAATCCCAATAATAAATAAAATAATTAAACTAAATACACCGCTGCTGGAGCTTCCTGTTAACTGTGCAGTTGCCCCCAATAATAATGGCCCGAGAATCGAAGCAAACTTTCCAAAAATATTATAAAACCCGAAAAATTCATTTGCTTTTTCTTTAGGAACAAGCTTGGCGAAATAGGCTCGGCTAAGGGCTTGAATCCCGCCTTGTGACGTCGCGACGAGCATCGCTAAAATCCAAAAGTCCAAGGTTGTTTTCAAGAAAAAAGCATAGATACAAACAATAATATAAACGATAATGCCGGCATACAGCATCTTTTTCCCCGAAAACCGTTCTGCAAGCTTTCCATATAAAATGGCAAACGGTGCTGCAACAACCTGAGTTACAAACAAAATAATTAATAAACTTGTAGCACTAATCCCTAGGTCTGTGCCATAAGCGGTCGACATTGTAATAACTGTTCCGACGCCATCTATATAGAAAAAATATGCCAACAAAAATAAGAACAATGCTCGATATTTTTTTATTTCTAAAAAAGTATTACCTAGGCGTTTAAAGCTATTCACAACTAATCGAGGCTCACGTTCAATGTAATAACGTTGATGGACATTCCGAAACATTGGAATGGCAAACAATCCCCACCAAAGGGCGGTAATGAGAAAGGCAATTTTACTCGCAATCGGAACAGCCGCTGAAATAACACCCTTTTGCGCTAACATAATAATAACGATACTAATCAAAAACGGAATCGTGCTGCCGATGTAGCCGAACCCCATCCCGCGAGATGAGATTCGATCCATCCGGTCTTCAGAAGTGATATCAACAAGGAAGGCATCATAAAACACATTGGCACCAAAAAAGCCAATAGCCGTAACAGTATAGCAGATTAATAGAAGCAGCCAGTTGTCACCAGGCACAAAGGCAAGCAAGGCTGTAAACGAAACGCCAAGAACAAAAAAGAATGTGAAAAACCGCTTCTTAACTCCTTTATAATCGGCAATGGTTCCTAAGATAGGACTGAGCATCGCTAATATAAAGGTGGCGATGGCAATCGTGTAGCCCAAGTAGGCCGTTGAATTAGCTAGATTAATGCCGGCACCTGTGGCTGCTGCTTTATAAAAAAGTGGGAATACTGCAGTCGAAATAATAACAGAATAAGCAGAGTTGCCCCAATCATAAAATACCCAACTATTTTCTTCCTTTGTTAACCGGCTCACAACGATCCCTCCTTAACAATTTATGAACGTAGTTATGATAATTTTACCAAACGGCTGGCAGTTCAGGGTGGGTCAAAAGAATAGTTTTATATTCTATTTTTAAGGGAATATTTTATTGATACTTCAAAAGTGGAATTCTCACAAAATTGGAGTATATTTTAGTTGAGAATGCTGAAAATCATCCAATTATTTAAGGTGGGCCTCCTTTTATGAACTTTTTGAAAAAATATACAAAAAAATATTGGCTCCCATTTTCGGTTGCTGTTATTTTTTTAACAATAGAGGCGATAGCGGATTTGCTTTTGCCAACGATTATGGCACAGATTATCGATGTTGGCGTTGCTAACAGGGATATGGATTACGTACTTAAAATGGGCGGAATCATGTTGTTGATTACTGGTTTTGGTGCTGTAACGGCGACTGCTAGAAACTTTATCTCGAGTTATGTATCACAAAACTTTGGGGCGGATTTAAGGGCTGATCTTTTTCGAAAGATCCAGTCGCTTTCTTTTCAAAATATCGATAAATTTGACCGGGCTTCCTTGATCACCAGGTTAACGAATGATGTTACACAAATTCAGAATTTTACAAATGGACTTATGCGAATTTTCGTGAGAGCCCCATTGCTTTGTATCGGTTCGCTCATTATGGCCGTGCGATTGAATCTTGATTTATCAATCGTGCTTGCGATAGTTGTACCGATCATTGCGATTTTAATTATGTTAAATATGCGCCTTGGCTTTCCGAGGTTTATTATGGTTCAAAAGGCGATGGACTGGGTCAACCGTGTTATGCGTGAATATTTATCAGGGGTCAGGGTTGTGAAGGCGTTTAATCAATTTAATTTCGAGATTACTAAATTCGGGCAGGCTAATTTGGAACTGCAATCAACATCAACATCGGTTTCGAGGATGATGTCTATTTTTGGCCCGATGATGGTTACGGTCATGAATATCGCCATTGTAGCTGTGTTATGGTTCGGCGGCTATGGTGTTCAAAACGGCAACATTCAAGTCGGGGAAATCATTGCTTTTACAAACTATATGATTCAAATTCTTTTTTCACTCAGAATGATTTCGATGGTTTTTATCATGTTTGTGCGCGCTAAAGCTTCAGCGGGACGAATTAGTGAAGTGTTCTCAGAAGAAAATCGGATGGCAGACGTGGCTAATCCTTTGGATAAAAAAAGAAAAAACCAACAGTCACCATGCACAAAAGGGCAGATAGACTTTCACAATGTTTCTTTTTCCTATGAAGGCGCTTCAGGTGAACCTGTTTTAAAAAATATCACGTCGACGTGCCTACCGGGTGAAACGATTGGAATTATTGGTTCAACTGGTTCAGGAAAAAGCAGTTTAATTAATTTAATTCCACGCTTTTATGATGTAAGTGAAGGCTCCGTTGAAGTCGACGGTATAGATGTTCGAGAATACAATTTGAAGGATTTGCGGGCAAAAATTGCTATTGTGCCACAACAAACTATGTTGTTTACAGGGACCATCGAGGAAAACATTAGATGGGGCAAGGAAAATGCAACCGAAGAAGAAATCAAGCAGGCAGCTGCAATAGCTGAAGTAGAATCGTTTATTAATGCTTCTCCTGAAGGCTATGATACATTGCTTGGCCAAGGTGGCATAAATTTATCCGGAGGCCAGAAGCAGCGACTGTCGATTGCCCGGGCCTTGGTTAAACAGCCGGAAATTCTCATTTTAGATGATAGCACAAGTGCTGTCGATGTTGCGACAGAGGCTAAAATTAAGAAGGCTCTTAAAGAGTATGCGGCCGGACTCACGTGCATCATCATTACACAACGAATATCGTCAATAATGGATGCCGATAAAATTCTCGTTTTGGATGATGGGAAGCTGGTCGGCTCTGGAACCCATGAACAATTAATGGCTGACTGCCAAGTTTATCAGGAAATTCATCATTCCCAATTGGGCAAGGAGGTGCTGTAGCGTGTCTTCAGAAGTAAAAAATCAATCACAAAAGGAAGGCACCCAGTCACAAGGTCCTGATCTACGCCCTGGTGGAGGGGGCTTTGGAAAGCATCATCGAAAGCCGGTGGAAAAGCCCAAAAACTTAAGCACCACATTGAAACGACTTTGGTCCTTTGTTGGGCAAGAAAAAAAGCTACTAATGACTGTGTTTTTATTTATTTTGGTCGATGCGGCACTTACGCTTGTTTCACCTTATTTAATTGGCCAATCGATAGATGCAATGGCAACGGAAAACGGTGTCGTTAACTTTGGATTTTTAAAAATTATCGTGATTGTATTGCTCGTAGCTTATATGGTGAGCGGGGCTCTAACGTTCCTAGAAGGCTGGGTCATGGCTGGTGTATCCCAGCGAATTGTCGGGAGCTTAAGGGAAGCATTGTTTGCAAAGTTGCAAAGGCTACCAGTTGCTTTTTTTGACAGCCACACTCACGGGGAATTAATGAGCCGGTTAGTCAATGATATTGATAATGTCTCGAATAGTATTTCCCAGTCAATAACACAGCTGATGAGCGGGATTATTATTCTGATTGGGACTTTTATTATGATGCTGTATTTAAGCCCAATTTTAACGTTGGCAAGCTTAATTACAATTCCGCTCATCTTTTTACTGACACGGACCATTACGAAAAGGACAAAAGTTTTGTTCAAGGACCAGCAAAAACAGTTGGGAATGCTGAACGGACAAATTGAAGAAACGATTTCAGGTCTTTATGTCATTAAAGCTTTTAATCATGAGGAAAAGGTGATTGAGCAATTTGATGAAGTGAATACCGAGTTAAGAAAGGTGGGCATTAAAGCGCAAATTTGGTCCGGCTTCCTAATGCCAATTATGAACATTATCGGCAACCTCGGTTTTGTCGTTGTTGCAATTGTCGGGAGTATTCTTGCGGTTAAAAGCATGATTACGGTTGGGGTCATTGCTAGCTTTATAACCTATTCACGCCAATTTGTAAGGCCGCTGAATGATCTTGCTAATATTTATAATGTTGTTTTATCTGGAGTTGCGGGGGCTGAGCGGGTGTTTGACATCTTGGATGAACAGGATGAGCCCGTGGATTCGGTGGATGCCCTTCCTTTGAAAAATCCAAACGGACAGGTTACCTTTGAAAATGTCAGCTTTGGCTACCGGTCAGATGTACCTATTATTAAAAATATTAATTTTGAAGCTTCGGCCGGAAGTCGAACAGCGTTGATCGGTCCAACGGGGGCAGGAAAAACAACAATTGTAAACCTGTTGACTCGCTTTTACGACGTAACAAGCGGCAGGATTTTAATAGATGGAAGAGATATCAGGACATACACAAGAGATAGTTTGCGAAGCAGCTTTGGGATTGTTTTACAGGATACGTATTTATTTTCCGGCACGATTAAGGAAAATATTAAATACGGAAAGCCGGATGCAACCGACGAGGAGGTTGTGAATGCGGCGAAAATGGCAAATGCTGATACGTTTATTAGCCGCCTTCCTAATAAGTATGACACAGTTTTAGCTGAGAATGGCGGAAATTTGAGCCAAGGGCAAAAACAACTTTTGGCAATTGCAAGGGTTATTTTAGCAAAACCCGCCTTTTTAATCTTAGATGAGGCCACAAGTAGCATCGACACGCGCACAGAACATCAAATCCAGGCGGCGTTGTCGAATGTCATGGAAGGACGCACAAGTTTCATCATCGCCCACAGACTGAACACGATTCAAAGCGCTAATACGATCATGGTCATAGATGCCGGAGAAATTATCGAAAGTGGAAGTCATGATGAGCTACTTGCGAAAAAAGGTGCTTACTATGAATTGTATAAGAGCGGCGCGGCACAACAGGATGTCGGTTCGTGAATCGATTTTGGAGCGGAAGAAATTGTCTTCAAAAGGTTGATGAAGACTGAAACTCGGGTTGAGAGCGGAAGAGCCGGTCTTCATAAGGCCGATGAAGACCAAACCCCAGTTTGAGAATGGAAAAAATAGTCTTCATGAAAGGGGGAACTTTCAGAAATGTTGGTTTTAGCCATAATTTTAGGTGGATTATTGATTTACTTTTTGACACCATCACCGAGGGAAGTGGATAAAGACTTTCAGCAAAATTCAAATATAGGCTTATCTACTGCCATAAAAGATAGTTTTATCAGCATCACGGTACATAAAAAAGCCATATGTGCTTTGTTATTGTTTACGTCATCTTTGGCAGTAATCTGGTGGTCCCATTTACAAAGTGAATTGTATAATGTTGCTCATGGAGTAAAACCACTAATTGATCCAACAATACAAGCAACTTCTTACATGGTGGGTGCAACAATATATGCAGTAGTAATTTATCTATTTTTGATTATTAAAAGAACTATAAAAGTTTTAAAGATCAAGTGAATTTTAATTAACACTTTAAGGATGTGAAAATTAATGTTGAGATGTGCCTGGTGTATGAAGAAGATTAAAGATAATAATCCGGTTTTTGGATTAAGTGTGAAGTTTGTAGAAGGTATTGATTTCTCAGAGAATGAAGGAACGATAATTCAAGTAGGTCTTCATACTAGAAATACTAGTGTTCCCATGATTGTGACTGCTGAAGATTCGGAAGCCAAAAGGCAAGGAACTGATGGTATTTTTGCTTTATGTAGTGAAAAGTGTGGGGAGAAAATGAAAAGCACCCTTGCAAAGGAATTAACAACCTTTAAGGAGTTTAAAGATATTTCTCTAGACTAAGGCTAGTATTGATAGCCATTTCAATTATAATGGGTTATTTTCAAGAAAGTAATTAATGAAGCAAGGGCAGGTATGCCTTTTTTCTTTCTGCTGTTTCTGTAACAAATACCTCAATATGTTGAACCTTTTCCACATTGCTGCACGCACTTAACAGAAGGTATCAAAATAGAAATCGACAAATTTCCGAAAGGGCAACAAATAACCCTGAATTAATCCATCAATTCAAACAAGCAAAAGAAAGAAGAGATGAACCGTCCTACTATAATAACGATATTGGTAGATTCAACGAATTAGTCGATAATGATGAATAATAAGATAAAATTTAATGTGTTTTGGTCCAAAGATGCAGAACTAGCACTAATCAAGCACAAACAGTTTATTAATGGTTGTAGTAGTGCCTTAACAGGCGAAGCTTTAAAAATATACTACGGTGAATTCGATCCTTGGTTAAATGATAAATAAAAAATCAGCAGAAAAATCAAAGGGCAAAACATATTAGTTATTTAAATATGTTTTGCCCTTTCTTCTTCCACTAATGCTCCCTATGGTTTAAGTGTAGCATTTCACAATATCGTTATATATGTTATAACAATTATAACAAGGATGTGATCATTTGGAACAATTCGAAAGAAAAGTTACTAAGATTGGAAATAGTTTTGGTATTACTCTTCCTATTGAATTACTTAAACAAGTTGGTTTATCACATGGTGATGATGTTCAAGTTGAGGTTAAAGACGGACAAATTGTATTGAGAAAAAAAGAAAAAGTAGTACTCCCTGAAGGTGTTGATGCGGAATTTATGAATATTTTAAATGATGTCATTAATGAACATGACAAAGCATTCAAAGGGTTAGTGAACAGATAATGAATGAGATTATCTATCTAACCATAAACCAGGTCATTACTATTAATACAATACAAATTCGTCTATATTCTCCAGATGAACAATTAGGAGTAAAGGATCCAAACTTACTTGATTCAGCTGTAAATAGACCCAAACAATCAGAGTTTGGAAAAGATGCTTATCCCACCATCTACGAGAAAGCTGCAGCACTATTTGAATCACTTGCAAAGAACCATGCATTTCATAATGCAAATAAACGAACAGATCTTGCTTCTTTAATCGTTTTCTTGAAAATAAATCATTTTCTATGGACAATGGGCATTGAAGAAGAACAGGACTTTACAGTTGATGTTGTTAATCATAAATATACATTTAAAGAAATTGTTTCGATCATAGAATGTCATACTGAAAGATTATAGCTCCATTCTCGCTTTCACTTGAGAATGGAGTTTTTATTTCCTCTTCTAAATTACATAAGGTAAATCCAAGTTTCAACAAGAAGCGTTATTATAAATGATTGCATAAAGGTAATTAGAAAATCCTGTTTCCATGAAGCTTTATTGATCCCAAATAAATTGAGTGTTCTTGCTACCATCAATGCAAAAAACCAAATAAACAATAAAGTGTTTAAAATTGAACTAAATGTTATTGCTGGTTCAATTTGTTGAATATCTGAAAAAAATTCCGACATTGAAATCCTTCTTTCCTAATTCAAAAGGTAGTAAAAAGAAAAATACACATCTACCAGTTACTGTAACGATATGTAATTTAGAGTGTATAAGTTTATTTCATTAACCTGCCCTTTGAATAGGGGAGCTTTTATACCTGCTTATCAAAAGCAGACCAACAACCAAAAAAATGATATTTAAAAACAGAACTAAACCTCCAGCACCAATATTTGAAATCATATTTTCACCCCATTGAATATTCTATCCTTAATCTATATTACCATAAATTACCTAAGGATTATTTACAGCCTAAAACCAAATAAAAAAGGAGCTTACTGTTGTTCCCGTAAGTCCCCTGTTAACTTAATAATTATTCTCTTATATCTGGACCAATAATTTCTTTGCTTGAACGATCAATATATAATCCAATTGGACCCAACAGGCTATCTTGTTCTGTATGGAATATAACTTTTACTACTTTTTGATTTTTTTCTAGTTTAATATGTTGTGGTATATCAGCGGGGCTTACCTCAATGACTTCTGCTTTCTGCCAATCACTAATCACAGTGTCTTTTGTATTTTTGGATAAGCTTTCCCAAGCCACTTGCCGGAATTCCATGTACTCTTTTTCGTTGTTTTGTTCCCTATTATCAATTCTATTGTTTTCAATCAATTTATCCTCAAAAATATAGTGATAATCATCTACTAACAACTTCCCATCTTCCTTAATAAATGTAAGTTGTTCCTCCGTACTGTAATAGGCGGGTTCACTTGTTTGGGTTAAATACGTTATCGTTGCAGCCATACCGTCAATTTCAATCTCAAAATCGACAACCCATGGACTGGAATAACCAATATTATAACTCCAGTTTTCCCCAGCCCTAATAATTTGTTCTTGCTTGAACTTTTCTTTGGCCTTTTCAGACATCATTTCATAGCGTGGTTTTCCATCTCTTGTTTTAAGTGCATTCGCCCACATCGTAGTAAGTTCAGTAATTTTTTTATAATCCTCATCCGAATGCATTACTGTCCCAGAATTACCTGCAATGCCATCCACTCCGGTTTGGAATAACTGAAAATTTTCCGAAGTTAATAACAATAGGGAAACTATCGCAATAACTGTTATTCCAGAAACGGGAATTGTTAATTTTTTTAGAAAGCCTTTGAAACCTTTCCATTTAGCTTGTTTCTCCATTTTCTTTATCTCTTCTTGTAAAACGGATTCAATTTTTGATTGTGTTTCTTGATTTAGCTGATAATCTTTTGGAAAAGAATTTAATCTCTCCGATAGTTTATTATTCATCAGATAACCCCCCTATCTTTTTCTCAAGAGCTTTTAAAGCTCGGTTGTATGTAACTTTGACCTTATTTTCGCTCCAATGTAGTATTTCCGCAGTTTCTTTTGCACTAAGTTATTAATTTGTTATCTGCCAAAATCCTTACCTCCTGAATTATTTATCTGTTAATGAGACGAAAGTTTTTCGTAAAAATTTCAGTTTTAGATAAACAAAATTCTAACAAAAATATCCAACTCAAATGGAACAGGACCCCCTATAATAAAAAATATGTCACAAAACAGATCTTTAAACTGTTACAAGGGTACAGTCGACTGATAAATGATGGGGAGGTGAGCCTATGGAGGAAATCTACATTGGAAAAAGATTTGTTAATGGAGGAGAAGATGAACTAGAAGAGATCATCAATCTCTATGGTGAAAAACTCCTTCGCTATGCTACGGCGATTCTATGTGATTACCATGAAGCAGAAAATATTGTGCAAGAAGTCTTTCTTTCAGCCTATCAAAATCGGGATACTTTTGATGGCAATAACCTATCCGCATGGTTGTACAAAATTACATATAATCGTTGTATAAATCAACTTAAAAAGCGTAAGATCCTATATTTTCATGAAATTCGAAGTGAAGTAGTTTCCCCCGAGAAAGATAAAAGTTTAAGTGATGAGACGCTACGTGCGTTACAGAAGCTTAAACCTAAGGAACGTGCCTTGTTATATGGGCGGATTATGGATGGGCAGAGTTATGAGGAACTATCTCTGCTTACGGGAAGTTCCCCGGCCACATTACGCAAACAATATCAACGGGCCAAAGATAAGTTAGTTAAATATCTTAATGTTGAATATGGTAGAAAGGAGTCTCACTATGGGCAAATTTGATAGGGACGAAAAACATATACATGAAATGTTCTCCAAAATTACCGTTGATTCAAGTAAACTTGCCGAACAGGTTAAAGGTCGATTGCATGAGGATCGTGTTGACATGCCTGCCAGACACCGTAGACGGTGGACAAGGTCAACAATTACAGCCATTGTAATGTCGTTCGTATTAGTTGCTAGTGCTACTGCGGCGGTTTTAGGGAATTTCGATTGGTTTATAGAGAAGTTTAACCCTGATTTTGGTGAAATTTTGGAGCCAGTTGAAGTCTACAGCGAAGATCAAGGAATCAGAATAGAAGTGATTGGTGCCCAGAAATATGATAATCAGGCAATTGTTTATCTATCTATTCAAGATATAACAGGTCAAAACCGGTTGAAGGAACTGACTGACTATGGAGCTGGGTTTAGCGTGAAAATGAATCCGCAAACACAAGAGACAGTCACAGGAGTTGATGAGTTTACATCAGCCAATGCCATGTGGAAAGAAAAGATACTTTATTTTGATGAGGATACCAATACCATTTATTATGAGTTTAATATTACGGCAGACCCAGACACACCTTTGGCAGAACCGTTGGAACTCCGTAAATTCCTTATTTATTTCGATGAAAAAGCATACAATGACGAGCCCATTTCCGTGTCCCTTACTGGAATTAAAAGTGTGGAAACTACACCTCTTGTGAAAGTACAGTTTTGGTCATCTTGGAGCGGAGGTAATATGCCGGATGATCTAAGTTCATATGCTGAGGCACTTATGCCAGGTCATTTTGCTGACATGCCCCATGGTGAAAAGGATCAATGGGTTTCCAATATCGGTATTATAGACGGAAAACTGCATGTGCAGATAGGTGAAATCTTTAACGAAGTGTTTGGTACTAGTACGCCAGAGCTTTCTCTAAAAGATTCAGATGGTAATTCAATCTCCCCAGATTATAGTTTTGTATTTCTCGGTGATGAGAAAAATGACTTACTTAATCTTGAAAAAAACGATTATGCTGATGGAATTGACAGGTACAATGAATTCGTATTTCCTATAAGCACTGAAGATCTTAGCGAATATAAGCTTAGCTATACCGGTTCAGTTTCTACTGGCGTTAAAGGCAGCTGGAAGGTATCAGTAAATTTAAGTGATTCTAACCAAAATACGCGCACTTGGACAAATGATATTTCAGTTGATGGTCATCTCTTTGAATATATAACTCTTAGTCCTTTAGGATTGCAAGTAATCGGAACCTATCAAGGTGAGGAATGCGTGGCTTATGATATGTCAATTGAGGTTGAAACTATAGAGGAAATTATTCCATTGGAAGGTGGCGGGGGAAGCCAAAAACCAGATAAACATACTTTCAATGCAAGTTGGAATACGAAGGCACCTTTAGATATTACCAAGGCTACAGCTGTAATTATAAATGGCATCCGAATCCCGATTAAATAGAAAAGTTCCATTTTGTTAAATAAGAAACCCTTGGTCTTGGATGGATCAAGGGTTTTTAATATCATCAAAGGGTCAGATGCTTGTCGCTCAATGAAACGTAAATATGGTAAAATAATGGTAGTATTAATCATAACCATTTATTTTCATTAAAGGAAGGTTACACCAAATGATCTATTTAAAAAGCTTCAAGCTTTCCCCACATACAGTCAAAAATCCAAATGCATATCCATACAATGTGTTCAAAAGCATTGCTGGGGAAGTATTTGTTTTTAATAACATCACGGTTTTATATGGTAACAACGGTTCCGGAAAGTCAACGCTGCTTAACTTAATTGCAAAGAAGTTGAATATTACGGGGGCTGAGGAATTTACAAATGTTCGAGAAAACAACTACCCGCTAGATTACATATTGGCTTGTTCCTTTAGTTTAGGGGAAGACGAGAGTGATGGTGAGTCAGGTCAAATACATAATAGTTTATACATCAAAAGCGAAGATATCTTATATGAGATCAAGAAGATTCAGCAAGAGGGAGTTTTAAAGGAAGGGTATCTATACCAGCATTCTAAATTGGGGTATACCAAGGAGCATCTAGAAAAGTTGAAACACTCTTCGCAGATGTACAAGCAAATCGAAGCTATGAAGTTTGCAAATGAGAAGTATTCAAACGGAGAGACATCCATCCAGATATTTGATGAATATCTCGTCCCAAATGGATTATATCTACTTGATGAACCGGAAACATCTCTTTCACCTACAAACCAAATTCAGTTAGCGGAAGAAATCAACAATCTCGCAAGATTTTTTAACTGTCAGTTTATTATAGCGACTCATTCGCCATTTATGTTAGGAACACTAGATGCAAAGATTTATAATCTTGACGCTCCCTTTTTAAAATCCTATAGATGGACAGAACTTGAAAATGTAAGATTTTTCTACAACTTTTTCAAAGAACGTAAGAATGAATTTGAATAATTGATAGAAACATTTTTGCGTGGGACACAGTTCCCGACCCTCTGTCCCGCATTTTCACAGAATGAGCCTGAGTTCCCGACCCTGTGTCCCACTTCTTCAACGGAATTTAAACCAGAATATTACCCCATCTTCACTATTTTTAGCACCATAAGGGAATTTATGTAATTCTAGAATTGAACGTGAAATGGCTAATCCTAGACCGGTACCTTTTGTATTACCGCGTGAAACGTCGCCTTTTTTGAAAGGAAGCCATATTTCCTCGGTTTTTTCCTCAGGTATGTGGCTGCCACTATTATATACTTCAAGTGTATTGGCAAAGATTCCAATACAAATCTTGCCACCTTCAGGCATATGATCAATAGCATTAATGAAAAAGTTATGTATCACTCTTTCAATTAAGGATCGATCAGCCATTACAACAGCATCTCCTTCAAGACAAGTCGTTATGAATTTCTCATCACAAACCGGTTTGTAACGAATAATAACCTCATTGCACATCTCATTGAGCGACACTTTATCAAATTTTACTTCAAAAGAATCCGACTCTAATTTCGACAACTCTAGCATCTGCCTTATAATTTTGTCCATGCGGTCTATATTTGACTGGATATGGGCAACATAATGATCCCTTTTTTCAGTATGAACATTTTCATGTAAGTTCTGGGCATACCCGGAGATAATACTCAACGGAGTTTTTAAGTCATGGGCCAGAGCATTGGTTACTTCTTTACGTTGCCTTTCAAGTTCCTCCCGTTTCTTATAAGTTTTATAAGTTTGTCTCGAAAGTACGAGGGCTGCGATAATAAATGTTAGTAAGCAGGAAATCCAGACAAAGGCTAATGTAGGAAAACACTGATCCCATAGATTAACGTCACGACCGACCACTACCCAGAAATCACTATACGAATCCTGATCATCCCTCGTATAAATCGTCGACTGATAAGGTTGCGGCCAGTAATAACGATAGTTTAATAGATTCATTCTTTGTGAAAAGATCTCTGATCCCATTAACTGTGGCAAAGCATCTTTTAATTTTTCCTGATCGATCAACATTTGACGTAGTTCATTTTGTTTTTCATGATTGGCATTACCATTATTAATCTCTGGAAGAATGGTTCCGAATTCAAAATGCGGTAACCCCGCCGAATTTTTATAATTTGATAGGTAGACAATATTATCAGTATGTGTGCCGCCACTTGAAATTACATTTCCCTTTTCATCTAATGTTTGAGCATACAATGCATTAACCATTATTTTATCTGGAATAATCATTTCATTATCGACCCAAAACCCTTGTATATCGACTGAATATCCCGATAAGTCTCCTACCTTTTCCACCTTTGGAGTGGCAAATAAATAACTTTCGAGTTCTCTTATTTCTTCATCACTAAACCAATCGTTAGGATTTAAAAAGCCGTATCCTGTATAATATTTGTTCCCCTCTCTATATTCTGTATAGCTAATCCTCCAGTAGTCATTCGTATTAAAAAGCAGTTTGTAATCCCCGGTGAATACAGCGACTTCAGTACCATTAAGAGTGAAAAAAGGTGAGTCACTTGCAAATTCTTTTTTTACTTTGGAAATGTCCGTAATCTGATTATCATTGTCAATATAATCTTTTAGGATATCTTCAACTCTATTATTTACTTGTAATGCGTATGTTCGTAGATCTGTTTCAGCTACTCTCTTTTGCTGAGATACAAGAAATATACTAAATCCTATCATCAGTACTAGATAGGTAGCCAAAAATGAACTAAAGATACGCAAATAGAGCACGCGCTTTGTTTTGTTCTTTTTCACTCTTCCACCTCCAGCTTGTAGCCTTTTTTAAACACAGTTTTTATTTGGGTAGAGGCGCTTCCTAAGGCTTTGCGCAGTTTTTTTACATGATTATCAACCACTCTGTCATTACCATCAAAATCGTATCCCCAAACCCTCAAAAGCAGGCTGTCCCGTGTCACCACTTTACCGCAGTTTTCCATGAGTATTCTTAAAACAGCAAATTCTATCGGTGCCAGTATTACTTCCTTATCTTTTACAAATACTGTACAGCGATAAGGGTCTAACTTTATGGTGCCAGCCGTCATGATTTCATTTCTTACCATACCTTTTGAACGTCTCAATAAAGCTTTTACTTTTGCAAAAAGCTCAGCCAGCGAAAAAGGTTTAGATACATAGTCGTCACATCCAAGCTGATATCCGTGTAATCGATCGCCCTCTGTGTCTCTTGCAGTAATAAATATTATAGGGACATCGCTCGTTTTTCTTAGCTCCCTACAAATTGTAAATCCGTCAACCTCGGGCAGCATGACATCTAGAAGTACCAAGTCATATTCGTTGTCCATGCATTTTTGTTGACCTTCATCCCCTGTCTCGGCAAAATCGATAGCCAAAGTCCCACTACTTTTTTCTATAAAATAATCCGAAATGATTTCTCTTATCTCGGCATCATCTTCAACTAAAAGAAGCTTGAAAACCATCTTTTCACCCCCAAGTACAGGTTAGCATATAAATCTATCCTTTTTGTATCCAATTGCGAGACACAGTTCCCGACCCTGTGTCCCATTTTGTTGTACACTTTTTTAAGGGATAAGACTCTTTATTAATGAAGGGCATTAGAAAGGGGGAGCTATGAATTCGCGGCTTTTGTTGGAATTATACAAAAAACAAGCAAGAATGATTTATTTTTATTTAAAAAAGAACGGATGTAGCCATGAAGATGCAGAGGATATTGTTCAAGAAAGTTATACGAAATATATCGCTTATAGTAGTGGTGTTCCTTCAGATAAAGTCCTTTCCTATATTTTCGCCATTTCTATGAATGAATTTAAAAAGGTATTAAAGAAAAAAGGAAAAGAACAAGTGATTTCGGTTGATGACCATCGCTTCTGGAATAATTTTGCGAATGATCAAGATACTGAAGCCAGTGTATTAAATATCGAAATGAATCATGAAATTGCCATTACTTTGGAACGTATTCAAGAAGTCTATAAACAGCTTCTCATATTAAAATATGAATTTGAACTTAGTTATAAAGAGATCTCATTATTACTAGGAATGAAGGAAGAAACGATTAGGACCTACTTATATCGGGCAAGAAAAGAATTTCAAAAGAAGTGGAGGAATCTTCATGAATGAACACTCAGAGGATATTTTTGATGAAAAGAAGATAAAAAGGGCGATAAAAAAGGGCAAAATGAAGTCAATAATCACGATAGTTTTCGTTTCTTTACTCGTTTTTGTTGTTTTAAACATTGCCAACTTCGCTATTTCTGTTTATTTTAGCCAAAAGGCATTTAAACAATCGGATGCTTATGTTCGATTAAGCACACCGCATGGTTATATCAGTGAAACCGTGGATTCACGGGGTTTTTTGGGGGGAATTAGTAATTATAAAATAGCAAAAGACATGAAAATTAAATCCCTTGTCGTCGAACAAAAGCAATATCAATACGGCCTTATTCCATCTGTTTTAATTTCAAGAGGTGCAGGCGGCAGCATCGGTGTCACGGGAGAGGATTGGCAATTCTCCTATAAAGAAAATGGTTGGAGAAAAATGATGTTTTTCCACCCTAATGTTGCTTATAAAAAATATAAAAATGATGAAGAACTGATTAAAAGTATGGAAGGGAATAAAATATATGAGGTAGCCCTTTCGTTAGATAAGCCATACAAACAAAGTGAACTGCCGATCAAGCAGCTGCCTCAAATGACTTGGTTTTGGGTAAACACCTATAGTAATAGTCAATTAGACACATTTCAACAAGAGGCGAAGGAACACGATTGGTCCGCAACGTTTATTAGGGAGAATGAAGCATTAGGCTTTTCTATAAGAGATACTTATACACCAACGACAGATCTGGCACATGAATATGATAAGTTCCTAAAGTTGCTGAAAACAAGTATCTCCAGTGAACACAAGCAAGCCTACAACACTATGAAAAACATTAATATAGACGATGTAGAAATATTAGGGGTAGTCGTATATGGGACGAAGGATGAGATTGTAGAAATCATGAAAGATCCTATTATTAAAGCTTCCTCACTAGGAGGGGTTATTGATAATTATTAATACAAATTAAATACAGAAAAGCTTGGCTTGGCGACGACTTGCCAAGCTTTTTAATCTAAAGAAAGATTTACTTTTATTTTTTTGTTTTATAAAAAAAGACTCTTGAATAGTTGTCTTATTTTTGGTATGATAAGTTTCCTGCGTTAAAAACGCTGAAAGATATTAAGGCAATAAAAATTATTTTAAAAAAAGATGTTGACTTCTGCGAATGAAGATGTTAAGATAAATCTTGTCGCTGAAACACGACGAACGAAATGATCTTTGAAAACTAAACAAAATGTCAAGCGTGCAAATACAGTTGAACATCAAGTTCAACAAACAAGTCAGTATTAATTTTGAGCAATCAAACACTTTTCGGAGAGTTTGATCCTGGCTCAGGACGAACGCTGGCGGCGTGCCTAATACATGCAAGTCGAGCGGATGA
>JAEWMK010000138.1 GCA_023457235.1 Bacillota bacterium | reverse complement strand
CAGTTGGAACAGAACAAGAAGGCGAGCACGTAACGGATTTTACAAAAGGATCACAGGATTGGGAGGAAATGACCCAAGCTGTCGGCTCTGCAACAGGTCTATCAAATGATAATATGATCGTATGGTGGATGGGGAATGGCGGTGCTTCTAATAAAGCGATTTCCACAGTAAGTACAAAGGATAAAGGAACCTACTATCGTGTTCAGCTTGAATGGGTGAACGGCTCAGGCTGGAAACCAGTTAAGGTGGAAGAAGTAGAGGGAAATGATCAACAACCCGGTACCGATTCAGCAACAAGTAGTAATACAGAAACTACTAAAAACAGATAATTAGACATAGAAAAGAGGCGAAGCTTAGATGAAGATTGGTATTATAGGTGCAATGGATGAAGAAGTAGCTATTTTAAAAGAGAAGATTCAAAATAGAGAGGACTTGACGATTGGGCAAAGTGAATTTTCAATTGGAAAAATTGATAATATCGATGTCGTTTTGTTAAAGTCAGGAATTGGAAAAGTAAATGCGGCCGTTGGTACAACATTATTACTAGATCATTTTAAGCCTGATTATGTATTAAATACAGGCTCAGCAGGAGGATATCATACCGAATTGAATGTTGGTGACATCGTAATTTCAACAGATGTTAGGCATCACGATGTAGATGTGACCGTCTTTGGATATGAGTATGGGCAAGTTCCGAAAATGCCCCCTGGCTTCACACCGGATGCACGCTTAATTGAAAAAGCTGAAAAAGCAGCAGCGGGAATTACAGATATCAAGGTAGCTAAAGGATTAATTGTAACTGGAGACTCTTTCATGGATGATCCAGAAAGAGTTGAATTTGTTCGAGGAAAGTTCACGGATTTATATGCGGTTGAAATGGAGGCTGCGGCCATAGCCCAAGTCTGTCATTTATTTAATGTTCCATTTGTAATCATCCGGGCATTATCTGACATCGCTGGGAAGGACTCCGATGTATCCTTTGATAAATTTCTTGAAAAAGCAGCACTGCATTCTGCAATATTAATTTTAAATATTGTTAGTGAATTTAATCAAGAAATATAATAATATAGTAAAAAATGAAGAGTGTGTTGCAGCCCTTTTTTGGGTAGCTTCACACTCTTTTTTATTTCCAAAAAAGTATAAAATTCACAAATAATTCATTTTTAAAACTTAATAGATTATTACTCTCTTTATAGTAGAAAAGTTATTATTATAAGACTTTTATAGAAAAAATTAGTTTGTCAAAAGTTTGCCTTATTTTAGTCAAATTATTGATACAATTGGTTTCTTTTACAAATCAAAAGTAATGATATTGTTATTGTGAAGTAATGTTTATTATTTCACAATTATTATTAAAAGAAGAAGGGAGTGAAAAGTATATGCTTGAAAAAATTAAGGCAATTGACAAGAAACTATGGGTATTTATCGGATTGTTTATTGGTATCGTTTTTGCCGCAGCAAGTGCACAGGCTCTGCATTATACCGACTCTGCAGATTTTTGTGCAACCTGTCATCCGATGGAGACGGCATACAGCAGTTTTAACGATTCTGTTCACGCAGACCTTACCTGCAATCAATGTCATGCACCAACAGATAGCATCGTAAGCAAGTATATGTTTAAAGCAAAAGCGGGTGCTCATGATTTTTACATGAATACATTTAATGTTGATGAAATTCCCGATGTTATTCATGCGAAACAGGATACAACTGATGTTGTTCAGGAAAACTGTATCAGCTGTCACGAAAATACGATTAAGACAGTCAAACATGATGCAAAAGAAAATTGTATAGACTGTCACAGACAAGTGCCTCACGGTAAGAAAAACAAATACAAAGATGATGAGTTTTTTAAATCAGGAGAATACGAAATAAGCGGAAGAGAGGATGGAGTATAACATGAATAGCTTGAAGCGCACTCTACTCCTAGCTGTAGTTGCAATTTTTACACTGGCAATTATGGCTGCATGTGGAGCAAAAGATGCCAAGACTGGTAGTGCTTCAGAGCCGATTGATACAGGTTTGCCGGCCGATACAATCAGCAATGAAGCATTTAAAGATTTATTCCCACTTCAATATGAAAGCTTTAATGCAACAAAGGATATGTCAGACACAAAATATGGCGGTTCAGTACCGACTTCTAAATTTGATCAAAGTAAAGAGCCTTTATTACCAATTCTATTTAATGGTTATGGATTTGCATGGGAATACAACGAAGACCGCGGTCACGTTTATGCCAACGAAGATATTGAAAAAATTAAGCGTATTAACGACAAATCAGTAGGTGCTTGCTTGACTTGTAAATCAACTGCAGTACCACAATTATTAAAAGAAGAAAATATGGGCGACAGCTATTGGAAAGCAAATTTCCGTGCTGAAGTATTGCCAGCTGCAAAAGAAATGGGTCATTCACCAATCGGATGTACTACTTGTCATGACCCGCAGACAATGGAACTACGAGTAACAACTCCAATGTTTGCAAAAGCAATGGAATCTCAAGGAATTGATATTTCAAATCCTACTAAAAATGAAATGCGTACATATGTATGCGCACAATGTCACGTAGAGTATTACTT
>JAEWMK010000137.1 GCA_023457235.1 Bacillota bacterium | reverse complement strand
ATCGTTGACTCCCCGAGAATGGCCTGTATAGGGAGTTCAGCTTTTTTAATTCGTTTTTCGAGTAACGAAATCTCTTCAGGCATTCGTTCTTTATTATTGGTTTGCATCCAATAATGAACAGATAACTTTGGAATAATCGGTTCCAATAATACATGTGGCAAGCAAATATTAATCATACCACTTGTTTCACCAACTGTCGTATTCAATGAAATGACTACAACGGTTTCGTTTGGAGATACCATTTGCAAAAACTGTGGATTCACCTCAAAGTCCGTTAACATTGGATCAATTTCGGCTACAGAAGCCCAGGCCTCTTGAAGATTTTCACAAGCACGTTCAAATAAGTTCGACATGACTTTAGTTTCAATTTCAGTTAAATTTTCAACTTTATTTATACTGTTTCCTTTGCCACCAAGGACACGGTCCATCATTGCATAAGCAATATTTGGATTTACTTCTATTAAAAGCCTTCCCTCTAGTGGCGGCACCTCAAAAACATTCAAAATTGTCATTTTCGGGATGGAGCGTATAAATTCTTCATAAGGAATTTGGTCAACAGATGCGACAGAGATTTGCACGTATGTTCTAAGTTGTGCAGAGAAATGGGTCGTTAAGAGTCTTGCAAAGTTTTCATGCATTCTTGAAAGACTACGAATTTGGTCTTTCGAGAAACGCAATGCACGTTTGAAGTCATAAACCTTGACCTTCTTTTCTTTTTCTTCTTTTTTTAATTGTTCTGCGTTCATTTCCCCTGCTGAAAGTGCCGAAAGTAGTGCATCTATTTCACTTTGGGATAAAACCTCTTCTGCCAATTACCCTCACCTCCGAAAAAAACCTCTACACACTACTGAACTAATCGATTTGTAATGTAGACTTTCTCTACTGTACCTTCTTGCACGATTTCATTCAGTCTCGTTTTTAATAGTTCTTCTACTTCAATTAATCCTTCCTTCGATGTAAATTGCTCTGATTTCATCGAAGAAAGCTCCTGGATAAGTATATTTTTGATTTGGAAAGTTCGTTTTTCCAACTCTTCTTTTGTCTTTTTATTGTCTGTTTGTATTTTCAACTGAATAACTAAATAACGACCATCATTTAAGTTTGTTGTTATTTCTTCGGTATCAATCGATTGTTCTAAAATTTCATCAATCGTCGGTTCCTTTGGACTGTCAACCTTATTAAGTTTTGTAATTACAAAGTAAGAAACAACTCCAGATAAAGTAATCACAACTAAAATGATAATCATTATATTAATCATTTTATTTTTAGCCATTATTCCTCCTCCCTTTGTTCAGAAAGTCCTAATATATTAATAGCACGATAGAATTCCCTAACTAAAAGAATAACATCTTCCTCTACTTCCCGCACGACAATTTTTTTGCCATTCGTTAAGGTAATTGTTGTATCAGGAAACGATTGGATTTGCTCAATATAAACTGCATTTAGATAAAAGGTTTGTCCATTTAAGCGAGTAAGTTTAATCAAAATAGATGGGAGTCAAGCGGTTGGCTTAACTCCCTACCTCCTTACATTATCATTTATCGTTTCAAATTAACTAATTCTTGCAGGATCTCGTCAGATGTTGTAATAATTTTAGTATTCGCTTGGAATCCGCGTTGGGCAACGATCATTTCTGTGAATTCTTCAGATAGGTCTACGTTGGACATTTCAAGTGCACCGGAGACGATCTTTGGATTTGTCATTGGTGTCGCAGTGCCGGAGTTATCTGATTCCTCAAATAAATTGCCACCAACCTTTGTTAAACCACCTGGATTTGAGAAGTTTGATAATTCAATTTTTTGAGAGGTATTTGCTGTTCCACCTCCAGCAGGAATGAAGCTGATTGTACCATCTGCACCAATACTGAAAGACTCAGCATCTGCTGGTATTTTTAAAGCTCCTCCAGTTCCAATTCCTCCAGTTCCTACCAAATAATATCCATCTGAATTAACAATATCACCACTATTTTCATCAAAATAAAAATTACCAGCTCTAGTATATAAAATATTACCACCGGGATCTTTTACTTGGAAATATCCATCACCAGTAATTGCTAAATCGAGTGGTCGACCTGTAGTTTGTGTACTGCCGGGGGTATCAATTGTATCTATAGATGCTAATTGAGAACCTAGTCCAACTTGTCTAGGATTCACCCCACCCCTAGTTCCAGTTGCTCCAGTTGCTCCTGATATTTGTTGACTATATAAATCACTAAAAGTTACTCTACCCTTCTTAAACCCAAACGTATTAACATTGGCAATATTATTACCAATTACATCTAACTTTGTTTGAAAGTTTTTCATTCCGGAAATCCCTGAGTACATTGAACGTAACATAATTTTGTCGCTCCTTATTCATTTTAGGTCCACTGCGTCTGTCTGTCGGCAGTGTCTGAGAGCTTCCTTACGGTCCAGCTCTTTAAATGCATTAAATTAATATCGTTCCATTAATATTAGTGAAAATTTGCGAGCTAGCTTCTTGATGATCCATTGCCGTAATTACTGTGTTGTTTTTGGCACTGACAATAAGGGCTGCTTGCTCTGTAACAACAAGTGAATCACTGACGCCTTTTCCTTTTGCTTCATTCACTTTTTGTTCAATTTTATTCCAAAGCTCCTGATCGATTTTAATATTTCTTTCGTTTAACCGCTTCTCAGCGTGCTTGCTAATCTTTAAGCTTGTTTCGTCTTGAATAGTGCCGAGCAATTCCTTAAACGAAGATCCAGTTTGTCCAATCGGCTTTTTAACTTGCTGTTGTTTAATCTGTGTAAGTGGATGGTAGTTTAATTGCTGTATTCGATGATCCATGTTCCACCACCTAATTTGTAGTTTCCTCTTGATTTGACACTACCATTTCTGTATTTGCCTCTTCGCTATCTTCAAGGTTTCCAGTAGAATCATTTATTGGTAATTTCCCCTCATCTTCGATTGGGTCTACAACATCATTAGTAGGATTTTTGGTAACTTTGACTATCTGTTCACCTTTTATTAGAGTTCCATCATTAAGCTCATACAATATTCTGCCATTTTTCATATGTACGGAAGTAATGATCGAATCCATTTGTTCATCATTCTTATTTAA
>JAEWMK010000136.1 GCA_023457235.1 Bacillota bacterium | reverse complement strand
ACTATCAACGGAATAAATACACCTGAAACGATACTGCCAATTTGTCCAATATCAACAGTTAACTGAAGATAATCGTTAAATAAAAACTCCTCCGTATCTTTTCCCCAGCTTTGCTTTAGCGAGAAGAAACTGTAGACAAAAGCCCACGCAACAATTACGGCATAATAAGTGGAAATAACGAATGAGATCGCTAGCTGCCACCAACCAATCCATTCCGTTTTCTTGTTCATTCTAGCGAAAGTTAAGGGTGCTGAACCTCGGTATTTCTGACCCATTGTAAATTCTAGAATTAATAAAGGTATACCCGCAGTTAAAAGGGCAAATAGGTAGGGGATAAAAAATGCACCCCCACCGTTTTCAAAAGCAACTGCCGGGAACCTCCAAATATTCCCGAGTCCCACCGCGGATCCGATCGCTGCCAACACAAATCCAGCTCGCGTCCCCCATTGTGGACGGTTTTCCATAATCAACTACCTCCAATTATTCTCTTCGTTCGGCTTTTTAAGGCAGCGGTGCTTCTATAGAGGGTTCTCCTCCTTCACCACTATTGTAGAAATACGGTACTTCACCTTGGATATTTCGTATATCAATTGGAATATTGGTTGAAACGGTAATTACTTTTGATTCAAATGGTATAATCACTTGGATTTTCACGACTACATGAACGAACAGCTTAATTAAGACATTATTAATCCCATGTTTAGTCATTTCATCTGTTACATCTGTATTTACTTCACCAACCATTGAAAACCGAACTGGGATCTTAGGGCCTAAATTGGCCAATAAAACATTCCCTGTAGCTTGACCTAATGGAATTTCTGCAATAACTCCCCTATGATCCGTTGTTACATGTTCTCCTGACAAACGGGATGGGGGAATTTCACCTCTTTCAATTGCATGTAAATAGTCCTGTACAACTTGTGTTGATTCCCATAAAAAACTTCTTATTTGTGCTGTATTCCATCCGATGGTTGAGACCCTGCCGTCCTCTGATTTTTCAACAAAAACCAGGTCTTCAATTTGTTGATCACTCTCGGCAATTTTTTCTCTTAACGCTTCATTAATAGCTAACGTTGCAAATTGCTCGGCCTTGCTTTCAGCAATACTCATTAATGTCGGTTCAATGCCTTTATTAATAATCCATAACCCTTGAAAAGTAAAAAGGGTGAAAATAACAAACGTTATAATAAAAACAGTTCTAAAAGGTAAGGGTCCTCGCCTAGGAAAACGCCGCCTGAATTTAGCCAAAAAAATCCCCCCTTAACAACAATCTATGTTTGTTTAGGCGGGACTATTTCATTTTTTCCTAATAAGGTTGTATCTGTTTCAACAATAATAACGGAGAGTTCTTTCAGTAAGTCTAATTCGTACGGTGTTTGCACACGTTCTCCATTATGATCAATAATTCTAATCACTGGTCGATCGCTTGTACCGGCATTTTGTCTAATTACAATTCCTTTTCGGCCATCATTAAGATGAACTGATAACCCTATTGGATAGGCGGCAATGGATCTCCGGAAGGCTTCAATCATAGTTAAATCAAATTTCGACCCTGCACCGGCATATAATATTTCCAGACCCTCATGTGGAAGCAGCGCTTTTCGATACACCCGATTGGATGTTACAGCGTCATATACATCCGTAATCGCTAGAATCCGGCTGTAATAATGAATATCTTCCCCGACTAAGCCCCGCGGATATCCACTTCCATCCATCCGCTCATGATGCTGGTATGCACAGTGCGCAGCAACTAACGGCAAATTAGGAATATTCCTCAAAATATTAAAGCCATCATCAGCATGGTTCTGTATAACACAAAATTCCTCATTTGTTAATTTCCCTGGCTTTGTTAAGATTTCATATGGAACGAGCATTTTCCCTACATCATGTAGCATAGCTCCCATTCCAAGTTCTTCTAGCTTCCGCTCTGGCAACTTCATCTCTACACCGAGTGCAAGGCTGTATATCGTAACATTCAATGAATGGGTGAATATGTAATGATCATAGGCTGACACTTCAGATAATAAAGAAATGGCATCTTTATGATTTTTTATTTGATCCAAAATATCTTGAACTACAAACGAAAACTTTTTACCAAGCTGTTCGAAAAGAAATACATTGGAAAGTGATTTTCCATTTTTGACAGCCTCAAATGTTTGTTCAATCGTCTGAAATGCTTCTTTCTTAGTTTTTTCTGAGATTGGTGATTTTAGCTGAATATCATTAGTAAAAGGGTCGCTTATGTAAACGTACGTTATTCCTAACTCGATGAGACGATCAATCATACGAGAAGTCAAGGGTACTCCATTACTTACCAAAACCTGTCCTTTTCCATTATAGATGGGTTTGGCGAGCGTCATATTCTTTTGTAATGACTTGGTTGATAATAATCTCATAAAACTACCATACCCCTATCTACCTAAAAATAATATCTAATATTTCTCACTTTATTATCATACCAAAAATTAATCGGAAAGAAATAGAATTTTATCGAATTTTGCCGAAAAACAAAAAGTGTCTGGAGTAAGAATCAGACACTTGAGTCAAGCATTTCAGATCATTTTAAGCAAAGCATCCTTGCCTTTCATTCCCACTGTAATACCGCGGTTTTCAGCTTCGATCGTAACAGATTCAAGAGGTGCTTCCAACAGCTGTTCAATCGTCCGAACCCCAACTGCTCTCCCCGCAATAATTCCTCTTTCCTTCAGCTTTTCATTTAATAAAGCTACATCTAAAGCACCACACATAATATATCCTTTATCACTTGTCACCGCCATAAAATTTGTCTTTGGCAGCGCAATTGTTATAGCTGTAAATTGGTGATCATTTATGATAATAGGCTCCGTTTTAATCATCCAAATACCACATCCTTTCCATTATCAATTTATGAT
>JAEWMK010000135.1 GCA_023457235.1 Bacillota bacterium | reverse complement strand
AATATTGTTTCTACTTCTTATTGGTGGGCTTATGCTTAATAGAGATGTTGTACAAAACTTTCCCCCATAGTTTTTATTGAAGTAACAAGGCATATAGTAAGTTTGAATTTCGAATCGATGGCTTATTGGGGTTATGAAGAAACAAGAACAATGGGGGTGGTTTTGGCTTGGTGCTATATAATCTTAAATTACTCATTGGTGGAAATCCTTTTTATGTTCCCAAAAATCAAAAATATAAAACTAAATAAAGTGGAGAGACAATGTGAAGATTTACATTAACTAATGATGAGTTAGTTCAAAAATACATTTTTGTAATTTCAGTATAAAAGAACTAAACTGAGAGCCGATAAGCAGTTACTTTGGAAAAGTATGCTTATCGGTTTTTTGCCTTTTGACTTCCTTTTCTAAAAAAATTTCAAAAAAACAAAACTATTTATGTTTGTTTTACGAATATATAGATATAAGCTTATACAACAGATTACAGAAATTGAGTGGTGAGGTATGGATCAAGATCTTAGGCTGATTGAACAAGTAAAAAAGAGGGGCAGCGAGGCAGCAGCAAATGAGCTTGTGTCTAACTATTACCGCGAAATCTATCATTACGTTTATAGACAGACTCTCGATCAAGAGCAATCTCTCGATTTAACCCAAGAAATATTTATTAATATGCTTCAAGGGCTATACCAGTTCGAAGGAAAGAGAGCTTCCTTTCGAACATGGTTATATAAGATTGCTACTTATAAAGTGGTGGATTATTTTCGTTCGAAACATTATAAGGTTCAAAATATTTCAGTTGATATTAATGATAGGGAGTTTGGACATGAGGAAGATTTTACGATAACACTTTTACATAAGGAAGAAGTGAAGGCTGTTATGGATGTTGTCAATGGATTGGAGACATCACTTCAACAGATTTTTCGTTTAAAGCTGTTTGCGGATTATACTTTCCAAGAAATCGCTGCGACATTACAAATACCGGAATCTACGGTGAAAACGAAATTTTATCGTAGTTTGAAGTATGTAAAGAAAGAAGTGAAGGGGGCTGATAAAGATGCGTGATAAGGAGAGAATCCCATTTCCGGAGATGGATATAATTGAACAGGAAATCAAAACAATCGTGGCAAAAGGTATGATTGTACCAGAACCATTTTACAAGCTTTTACACAATATGTATAAGCAAATCGGCATCCGTTTTTTACTAAGGGATACAAAGGAAATGGCTGTAGCGACAACTATGATGGCAATTTTGATGGTGGCGATTGTCGTATCTGGTCAGGAACGACCTAATTCAACATCAAGCTTTTATGGGATCATCATGCTTATTTCTCCAATCCTTTATGGCCTACTCTCTCTTTTGCCTTTTCTGATAAGTAAGTTCAATGGCACCTTTGAGGTGGAAATGACGTGTAAATATAACCTATATCAATTAGCTGCTTTTCGAATGCTGATATTTAGTGTATTTTGTTTTCTGTTAAATACTGTTTGGGTACTTTCTATGGCTGTAAAATTTTCATCGATTCAGTTTGTTCAAGCGTTCATGATATCGACTACCTCATTACTGCTGTTTTCGCTGTTGTTTTTATATGTATTAACGGTTTTATATACTATGTTTACTAAGATTGCAGCCATGACGGGTTGGATGGGGATTAATATTTTACTTTTTATCATTGATTCAGCTTTTTATCACCAATTGCTTGTAGTAGTACCGTGGTATTTATACGGGATCATCATTTGTTTGACAGCCTATCTTTATGTGAAAAAGTTGAAAGAGTTAATGCTACTGCATAAGAGGAAAGGGGTTATTGGATATGTTAACGGTTAATGGCGTTGGTAAGAAATTTGGAGATTTTTCCGTACTACAAGACATACAGCTTGAGTTTTCAAACGGAGTATACGGCTTGCTTGCCCCAAATGGCGCAGGGAAAACAACTTTAATTAAAATGTTGACAACTTTGCTACATCCAACAAAAGGAGAGATTTTATATAATGGCCAAGATGTTTACAGTATGGGTGAGAAATATCGGGATTTGATCGGCTATCTTCCACAACAATTTGGCTTTTACAAAAACTATAATCCACATCAATATTTACAATACTTAGCAGCATTAAAAGGGATTTCTAAAAAAGAAGCGAATGAAAAAATCCCAAATCTACTCAAGCTCGTTGCTTTAGATGATGCCATCAAAAAGAAGATGGGAAAGTTTTCTGGAGGAATGATTCAAAGGGTTGGAATTGCTCAGGCGATGTTGAATGACCCGAAGATTTTGATTCTTGATGAACCAACAGCAGGTCTGGATCCAAAAGAACGGGTTCGATTCAGAAATCTGTTATCTGATTTGGCACGGGATAGAATAGTTATTTTATCCACACATATTGTTTCAGACGTTGAGTCAATTGCCAATGAAATCATAATGATTAAAAATGAACGAGTCCTCTATAAAGACAGTATTCAAACAATTTGTCTGCAACTTGATGGCAAGGTTTATGAAACAGAAATGGATTTTGAATTGGTGGAACGTTTTCGAAGGGAATACTTATCCCTCTCGGAAAGACAGGAAAATGGGAAGATGAAAATCCGCTTTATTGCAGTAAAAGATTCCGATAAAGCATGGAAGCAAGTAAGGCCAACTTTGGAAGACGTATTTCTTTATCAGTATCAAGATGAGGGTATAGGACAAATTGGATGAGGATTTTACTTTATGAAATTCGCAAAGCGATGGTTTCACCAATCATCCTAACACTTTTAGCCCTTTTCATTGGCTTTAATTTTTTCCTAATCTATCAGAATGCCTATATAAAGAAAGATTTACGTGAAGTAAATAGAATTGCTGACACTTATGGCACAGTAATCAATGATGAAATGGTCAGCAGGATGAAAAGTGATTATGAAGCCCAAATGGAAAAAGTAAATGGGATTACATATAAAGTGTTGTCGAAGACGTATCAAGATATGAATGATTTCTATTCTGACACTACTTTTTATACGGGAGAAGCATTTACTGAAAAGGACCTAGAGCTTTTTTCCAACACCGCCTTACTTGAGATGTACTATTTTACCAGTCTCCATATAGACAAAAACTTTCGTGAGATTGACCCTGTTAAAATAGCTGAATCTGAAATAAAAAAGTATAGGATAAGTGGGGCAGCGGCCGAATTGATTAGAAGTCAATATGACAAATTCAATGAGCGGTATTCAAAAGTACTTAAAAACAAAGAATATAAACATCTTTTCCCTGCACAAAGTATATTTGAGACTCATCTTTTACTGTTTAAAACGATGTTTAAATCATTTTTATTAGAAAGCCTTATCTTGACTGTCCTTGTGACAGCGTATGTCATGAATTTCGAGTTTGATAGAGGGACCTATTTGCTCACTTATAGCTCTAAAAGAGGAAGGAAACTGTGGTTAGATAAGCTGTTGGCTGCGTTAATTACCAATGTTGGCATGTTGACTTTATTATTGGGCATTGGCATAGCGGCTTATTTCAGTGTGTTTTCTTACCGGAACTTTTGGCATGTCCCGATTAGCACTTATTTTAATGCAGGAAAAGGGTGGTTTATGTCATGGTGGAATCTCTCTTTTCTTGAATATTTGGCTTTTGTTATTGTTCTAGCCTATTTATTAATCATTCTTTTTACATTCATGACGGTATTTTTAGCTAGGTGGGTGCGTAATAGTTATCTCGTTTTCTTTATTTTTCTTTGTCTTTTTGGGGTAATCTTTGCTATTCAAGGGCCGATCCCAAGTAACAATATTGCTTATATTCTAGGATTTTTTACACCTGTTAATCTTGTATTGAACTCGTTTGTATGGTTTATGTACAGACCAGTGACGCTTACAGCTTATTTTGAATTAATCACTGTAGCGGTATGGTTTG
>JAEWMK010000134.1 GCA_023457235.1 Bacillota bacterium | reverse complement strand
CTTATCCACCCTTCGTTCAAAGTTTTAGTTAGGAATTTTCAACGCCACCCGCTGTTACATAAAATTTTGCAGCTTTTTTTAATGTTTCATGATCAATTCCTTCCACACTTGTCGTTGTAACGAATGTTTGAACTTTGTCTTGGATCGTATTTAGTAAGTGTGATTGTCTATAGTCATCAAGTTCTGAAAGTACATCATCTAAAAGTAGAATCGGGTATTCTCCAACCTCTGATTTAATTAACTCAATTTCCGCCAATTTTATTGATAAAGCCGTTGTTCGCTGCTGTCCTTGAGAGCCATATACTTGAACATCCTTGTCATTTACAAAAAACTGCATGTCATCTCGATGCGGACCAGCCAATGTAATTCCTCTGTCAATTTCTTTTTCTTTAATTTTTGAAAATTTTTCATAATATACTTCTACCATTTTTGACAAATCCATACCCTCTGATACATCAACAGAAGGATTATACTGAATTTTCAGCGTTTCTAAGCCTCTTGAGATGCCCTTATGGATTGGTTCAGCCCAATTTTGCAGCAAATGCAAAAAGTGTATTCTACGATTCGTTATTTTTACGGCAATTTCGACAAGCTGGGTTGTTAATATTTCGAGCATGACCTTATTTTTCCCAGGGTCGCGATTATATTGCTTAAGTAAATGATTCCGCTGTTGCAAAATATGATGATACTGATTTAAATCATGCATATAGACCGGCATTACTTGCCCGATCTCAATGTCAATAAAACGTCGACGAACCTGAGGACTTCCTTTGACAAGATTTAAATCCTCAGGTGCGAACATCACGACATTTAACGAACCAATATAGCTGCTTAATTTTTTTTGTTCTAATGAATTTACTTTTGCTTTTTTGCCTTTATTTGATATTACAAGTTCGAGTGAAAGAGCGGACATTCTTTTTTGCACTCTTCCTTCTATTTTAGCATACTCTTCATCCCATTTGATAAGTTCTTTATCTCTTGATGTCCGATGGGACTTTGCAATCGCCAAAACATATATACTTTCCATCAAATTTGTTTTCCCTTGTGCATTTTCACCAAGGATTACATTTACTTTATTTTCAAAAGAAAGCCCGGTTTTCTTATAGTTTCTGTAATTTGTTAATGATAGTTCAGTTAAAAACAACTTTAAAAGCTCCAATCCCTTTAACGGATACTTCATCATTGTGTATTAGCTTTTTGCCTCTACGGTTTTCAGGTTCACCATTGACGAAAACTTCATGTTCACTTAAAAACCATTTAACGGCACCACCGGTATCAATGATTCCAGCCAATTTTAGAAATTGGCCTAACGTAATGTATTCCGTTGAAATGGTAACTTCAGTAGCCATCATTTCTCACCTCAATTTATATTCGATCACTTTTTTTGTTGTTATTTTCATTTTACTAAATGTTGGATAAATATAAAAGAAAGCTAAAACAGGAACTATTGAATTTATTTCCCGTTCAGCTTTCAAATAAAAGTTGGTGCTTCTTTATCCAGCTCCAGCGCTTCCGCTTTTAGTATGTTCTTACTGGTAGAATAAGCTGAAGAATTGAGTCATTAGCCAAAGGTCGAATTAAAAATGGACGCATCGCCCCTGTAAAACTTATTTTAATATCCGTACTATCCAAAGCTTTTAACGCATCCATCATATATTTAGCACTAAAAGAAATTTTCAATTCTTCCCCAATAAGCGATTCACAATTTACATCTTCCTCTACCTTACCAACCTCAGGCAGTGTTGTCGAAATTTGGACGCTGTTATTATCAACTGTTGTTAATTTAACGACATTGTTTCGTCCTTCTTTTGCTAATAATGAGGCACGATCGATCGCTTGCAGAAAATCCTTGGCGGTAATGATGACTTCAGTCTTGTAATCCGTTGGGATCAGTCTCGATGTATCAGGATAATTGCCTTCTAATAATCGTGAAAAGAATAATAAATACTTTGTTTTAAATAATATTTGATTATCAGTAATGACAATATCAATTAGATCATTTGTATCTTCTAAAATTTTATTTAATTCATTTAAGCTTTTTCCTGGAATGACAACACTTGTAATATTGGATATTTCCCCACTCTCAATAGGAGCCTTTCTCATTGCCAGACGATGGCTGTCCGTTGCTACGCAAATTAATTCTCTATTTTCAATTCGCCAGTTTACACCTGTTAAAACTGGTCTTGTTTCAGATGTTGACACCGCGAAAACGGTTTGGCGTGTCATTTGTTTAAGCAGGTCAATAGGCATTTGAAAAGCATGGTGATCGGAGATTTGCGGCAGCTGTGGATATTCTTCAGGGTCCAATCCGATTAAATTAAATTCAGCACTTCCAGAGATAATTTTTGTGGAGAAATTATCTTGAACTTCGATATCCACGGTTTCTTTCGGTAATTTTTTTACAATCTCACTGAAAAATTTAGCCTGCAGGACAATACTTCCTGTTCTTTGGATATCTACATGTTGATTACCTTCTTCCTCAGCCGGAATAAAGCTCTCAATTGATATATCTGAATCACTTCCTGTTAAGGTTACGCCATCATGAGTCGCTGATATTTTAATTCCCGTCAAAATTGGAATCGTTGTTCTCGATGATACAGCTTTCATTACATCGTTAACAGCATCTACTAATTTATTTTGTTGAATGGTAAATTGCATTTTTTTAAATGCCTCCTATTTGTTATTTTTTCAAACTGGCTGGCATATATTATTATTTAAAGAAATAAAAATATAGTAGTAATAATAGTAGGGCTTGTGGATTTGTGGATAATTACATTTTTCAAGCAGTAGAAGAGTCTATCCACATGTGGATAGACTGTATATAAGTAAGTTAAAGTTATTCACATAATCCATACTTTTATAATTTAAGTTTTTCTTCTATCTCTTGAATCCTTCTTTGGAATTCTGCATCCGACTGCAAGAGTTTTGAGATTTTTTCATGGGCATGAATGACCGTTGTATGGTCTCTTCCGCCAAACTCCTCACCGATTTTCGGCAGTGATGAATCCGTCATCTCTCTCGATAAATACATCGCAATTTGCCTTGGGAATGCGACAGATTTCGTTCTTTTCTTAGCTTTAAAATCCTCTAATTTCACGTGATAAAATTCACCAACAATTCGTTGGATTTCCTGAATGGTGATTACTTTTGTCTTCGTTCCTGGAATGATATCTTTAAGTGCCTCCGCAGCTAAATCTGCATTTATGTCTTTATTTATTAATGACGAGTACGCTACTACACGGATAAGAGCACCTTCCAGTTCGCGAATATTCGTATCGATTTGATTAGCAATATAAATCATAACTTCATTGGAAATATCGAGGCCCTCTGCCTTTGCCTTCTTTCGTAGGATGGCAATTCTTGTCTCCAAATCAGGTGGTGTTATGTCAGTAATCAAGCCCCATTCAAATCTTGAACGCAAGCGATCCTCTAATGTTGGAATTTCCTTTGGCGGACGGTCACTTGAAATTACTATTTGTTTACTTTCCTCATGTAATGCATTGAAGGTATGGAAAAATTCCTCTTGTGTCGATTCTTTTCCAGCCAAAAATTGAATATCATCAATTAAAAGAACGTCAACCTTGCGATATTTATTGCGAAACTCAATCGCTTTATTATCACGAATCGAGTTAATAAACTCATTTGTAAATTTCTCAGAGGATAGGTAAACCACTTTTGCATTAGGATTATGCTCTAATACATAATGCCCGATTGCGTGCATTAAATGGGTTTTTCCCAGTCCAACCCCCCCATAAATAAACAATGGATTGTAGGCTTTGGCCGGTGCTTCTGCAACAGCTAAGGAAGCGGCATGTGCAAAACGGTTTCCTGATCCAATAACAAAAGTATCAAAGGTATATTTAGGTAGTAGCATACTTTGGGGCATTTCTTCAGAATGTTCTTCAACTTTTTTCTTTTTGGCCTGTCCTTCAAATTTTAGCTCTTCCTCTTCTTGAGATTGCGGGATGACAAATTTAATTTCCAATTCCGCCCCCGTGATATCAAGAATGGTATCGGCTATTAGTTTTGAATACCTTGTTTCAAGCCAATCTCTAGCAAAGTCATTTGGTGCAGTAATGATTAAAGTGTCATTGGTAAGTGAGTGAGCTTTTGTTGACTTTAACCAAGTTTCAAAGCTGGGCTTGCTTAATTTTTTCTGGATCGCTTCTAAAGCCTTGGTCCATAAATCAGAGATGTTTTCCATTACAGAAAGACTCCCTCCTTTAAAAAGGATTTAAAAAAAACGAAGGAGGGCATAAAAAATAGCTTGTACAGCCTTTGTACACCCTCAAAAATGATAAATGTATATAATTGCATAAAAATAAATTCCACAGGAAAAGTGTATAATTATATAATATAGTAGAAAAGTGTTTATTCGACCTTTTACACAGCCCTGTGGACAAATTTCTTCACAATAGTTGATAAAATTATACACAGGTTGTCCACACTTGTGGATAAGTATATATAGTTAGAAAAGGGAAAACACAAATATAATAACAAATAAAACCCTTAATTGCAATGGATTTTGGCACTTTATCCACAATTACCATACCTTGTGGAGCTAAGTTATCAACAACACTATATTTTGTGTAAAGGCTGTAGATAACTACTGAACATGTGAAAAAAATGTCGAAAAAGATATCCACATGATGAAATTTGGAAAATCGCAAAGGATTTTTTGGTAAAACTTGAACTTCGATAGAAGATTGACAATATTCCTATCGCCCGCTATACTTAGTAGGACTGTCTTTAAGAGTTTTTCCTCAGGGAGGTGCAAATATAATGAAACGTACTTATCAACCAAAAAATCGTAAGCATAAAAAAGTACATGGTTTTCGCGCTCGTATGAGCTCTGCTAACGGACGTAACGTTCTTGCTCGTCGTCGTAGAAAAGGAAGAAAAGTATTATCAGCATAGGCCACTGAATAAGATCAGTGGTTTTTTTTCTAGATAGAAAAGCGGAAGCCACCCGTTTCGCGCCGTTCGGACTGGACTGAGCCGGAGGAGATAAAGGAAACACAATGAACGTAGTGAATTGATGTTGACTTATCGTACGGAGGTGAAGGAAGTCTCGCTGGGTGGCTGGAGCTGGACAAAGAAAAGCGAAGGCGACTGTTCAGCGACGAAAAAACTGGAGCACGGCGACTGAGATAAAGGAAACACAACGAATGAAGTGAGTTGATGTTGACTTATCGTAGGGAGGCGGGTGAAGTTTTTCGAGTCGCTAGGAGCTGGAGCTAGACAATAAGCAGAAGCGCCGGAGTGAATTTTTGTGAATAAAAGGAATAGAATTAAAAAGAATGATGAATTTCAAGCGGTTTTTAAACGAGGAGTATCCGTGGCCAATCGGCAATTTGTCATTTATATGCTAGAAAAACCGGAGCAAATTGAAATGAGAATTGGCTTGTCTGTAAGCAAAAAGATCGGAAAAGCTGTCGTAAGAAATCAGATCAAAAGAAATGTGAGGCAGACTTTTCTGGAGTTGAAGGAAGACTTAAAGCAAAATTTTGACTATGTCGTAATTGCTCGAAAACCGACAGCGGAAATGAACTTCCATGAGACTAAGAAAAGTTTAATGCATGTATTAAAAATAGCAAAAGCGTTTACAAAGAAAATAAGTATGTAAATAAGTTGAGCCTAATCAAATGCGCTTTGACGTATTTGTGCCCAGATTTTTTCGAGCTTGCTCGAAAAACTACCTTTGAAAATCTGAGGCATCCGCCGGAGGCTTAAATTTATTATATTAAGAATAAATTTAAAGGATTTATATTATGAATGTCATATTTATAATGGTAATATAAATCTATCATACATAGGAATTCGCAAGAAGGAGGAACGGAGTTTGAAGAAGAGAATCGCCCTGATTTTGACCTTAATAGGTCTCTTAGCGGTTTTATCAGGATGTACAGAAGTAAATGAACCTATCACTGCTGAGAGTGAAGGGATTTGGAATAAGTATTTTGTTTATCCATTATCCTGGTTAATAATTTATTTTGCCAAATTATTTGGTAATAGCTATGGACTTTCAATTGTTGTGGTTACATTACTAATTCGTTTGGCCATTTTACCTTTAATGATCAAGCAAACACAAAATTCAAAAGCGATGCAGGCTATTCAACCTGAATTAAAAGAACTTCAGCAAAAATATGCTTCTAAAGATCCGAAAACACAACAAAAGCTTCAACAAGAAACAATGGCATTATTCCAAAAGCATGGTGTTAATCCTTTGGCAGGATGTTTCCCACTGTTGATTCAAATGCCAATCTTAATCGGATTTTATCACGCGATTATGAGAACAGCTGAAATTGCAAATCATAACTTCTTATGGTTTGACCTAGGAGAGAAAGACCCGTTTTTCATTTTACCAATAATCGCTGGTCTGACTACATTCCTACAGCAAAAAATGATGATGCATGGCATGGCGGATAATCCGCAAATGAAAATGATGCTGTACATTATGCCTGTTATGATCGTTGTATTCGCAGTTTCATTCCCGGCTGCATTATCACTATATTGGGTAGTGGGTAACATTTTTATGATTGTCCAAACTTATTTCATTAAAGGTCCAGTAAAAACTGAAGTGGATACTACAGGGGGAGCGAAGAAGTGAAACAAGTAACAGCTACCGGTACAGGTCAAACAGTTGATGAGGCGATTGAATCTGGATTAAAGGAACTTAATGTTTCAAAGGATAAAGTAGATGTTTCGATTATTGATGAAGGCAAAAAAGGATTATTCGGTGTATTTGGAAACAGACCTGCGATCGTAAAGCTTACAGTTAAGATTGACCCTATATTTGAAGCTCAAACCTATTTAGAAAATGTCATTAAAAAGATGGGAATTTCAGCAAATGTTGAAAAATCCCAACATGGCAAAGAGCTATCATTTAAAATATCAGGTGAAGATGTTGCGATCCTAATCGGAAAACGAGGTCAAACATTGAATTCACTTCAGTATCTAGTTCAATTAGTGGCCAATAAGTATTCAGAAGATTACTTAACTGTCATTGTAGATGCTGAAGATTATCGTTTACGACGTAAAGAAACGTTGGAACAACTGGCTACAAGATTAGCGGCAAAAGCTAAGAAGACTAAAACAAAAGTCGTTTTAGAACCAATGCCGTCATTTGAAAGAAAGATCATCCATTCTGTTCTTTACGATATTGACGGTGTCACGACCGCTTCCGAAGGAGTAGAACCGAATCGTCACATCGTGATCATCCCAAATTAAATAGGATTCCATAAACGAAAAGCATGTCAGTGCTAGATTACTCTAGTCGCTGCCATGCTTTTTTTGTGCATATAGATGCCATCAATCGTTTTTGTTTCCCTTTGTTGATTGGCCGTACACAAACTTACGTAGATTCAGAGCCTATAAGCTACCACGAATGAACATCTAGGTATTTCGGGGAAGTGAGACTACATTCGTGGCTTAACGCTTATAGGCTCTAGTTTGCATAAACTTTACAGTTGCAGCGTCGTTCAATCAAAGAAGGGCCTCAAAAATCGATTGACGGCAATTTTCTATAGAAAGAAATATGCAAATCTACGACAGGAAGGATTTGCAGTTGCGTTCCCTATTGTGGATAAGTTAAACTAGATATATTGCTTAAAAAACTGAAAAGTTATCCACTGTGGATAAAATATAGATAATTATGATTATTTTTTTAAAAAAGCCAGATGTGGATAAGAGAGGTGATAGTATGATGGAAATGGATACGATTGCGGCGATATCGACTCCGATGGGGGAAGGAGCCATTGCAATTGTAAGAATAAGCGGGCCAGAGGCAGTAAAGACAGCCAACCAAATTTTTAAAGGGAAAAACATAGAGGAAGTAGAAAGCCATACCATTCATTATGGGTTTATCGTCGACCCGGAAACGAATGAAAAAGTGGAAGAGGTTATGCTTTCAGTTTTGCGGGCACCAAAGACCTTTACAAGAGAGGATATTGTCGAAATAAACTGCCATGGTGGTCTAGTTTCAGTGAATCGGGTTTTGCAGCTTGTATTAAATCAGGGAGTACGTTTAGCAGAACCTGGAGAGTTTACTAAGCGTGCTTTTTTAAATGGTAGAATTGATTTATCACAGGCAGAGGCTGTAATGGATTTAATTCGGGCTAAAACCGACCGGGCGATGAATGTGGCGATCGGTCAAATGGAAGGGAGATTGTCGAAGTTAGTACGGCAATTAAGACAAACCATCCTTGAAACGCTTGCCCACGTTGAAGTAAATATAGATTATCCAGAATATGATGATGTCGAAGAAATGACACATCGATTATTATTAGAAAAGGCGACTGAAATTAAAGCTGAAATTGCGAAGCTGTTAGAGACATCAAAGCAAGGGAAAATATTGCGTGATGGCATTTCGACAGTGATTATTGGACGTCCGAATGTTGGGAAATCATCACTATTAAATAGTCTAGTACATGAAAATAAAGCCATTGTTACTGATATCCCTGGAACAACTCGTGATGTCATTGAGGAATATGTTAATGTTCGCGGTGTCCCATTGCGACTTGTTGATACGGCCGGTATTAGGGAAACAGAGGATATTGTTGAAAGAATAGGGGTAGAACGTTCAAGACAGGTTCTTAAAGAAGCGGATCTAATCTTGTTGGTTCTAAATAATGCCGAACCTTTAACAGCGGAGGACAAAAAACTGTTTGAAGCGGCACGGGGCATGGATGTGATTGTACTTGTAAATAAAATTGATTTGGATAGAAAAATTGATATGGATGAAGTAGAAAAGCTTGCTGATAATTATCCCGTCATTTCAACGTCTTTAAAAGAAGAGTCTGGGATAGACCAATTGGAGGAAGCTATTTCAGGATTATTTTTTACAGGAAAGTTAGAATCAGGAGATATGACCTATGTATCTAATACTCGTCATATTGCACTATTAAATCAGGCCCAAAAGGCCATTGATGATGTTCTTTCAGGGATCGATGCAGGGGTCCCAATTGATTTAATTCAAATAGATTTTACAAGAACGTGGGAAATCTTAGGGGAAATAATTGGAGATACTGTACATGAGAGTTTAATTAATCAATTATTCTCCCAATTTTGTTTAGGTAAATAGGTGTCTAGCTCCAGCACCCAGCGACTAGTGGACTTCGCCCACCTCCCTACGATAAGTCAACATCGGCTCACAAGTTAGCCGTGTTTCCTTTATCTCGGTCGATGTGCTCCAGTCCATACGTCGCTAAACGGGTGCTTACGCTTTTCGATATAGGAGGTTTTTTATGGAGTATCATGCTGGTTCGTATGATGTAATTGTTGTTGGTGCAGGGCATGCTGGCTGTGAAGCGGCATTAGCATCAGCAAGAATGGGTGCTAAAACTTTAGTTCTTACTTTAAATTTAGATATGGTTGCGTTTATGCCTTGTAATCCCTCGATTGGAGGACCGGCAAAAGGTATTGTTGTACGTGAGATAGATGCCCTTGGTGGTGAAATGGGGCGCAATATTGATAAAACACATATTCAAATGAGAATGTTGAATACAGGGAAGGGCCCAGCTGTTAGAGCGCTAAGAGCACAGGCAGATAAACATCATTATCAAAAAGAGATGAAGCACACGCTTGAAAAGGAAGAAAATTTAGTATTAAAGCAAGCTATGGTTAAAAGCCTCATTGTTGAAAATGAAGAATGTCAAGGTGTCATTACTGAAACAGGGGCTATGTATTATGCCAAGGCTGTTATTATTACTACAGGTACGTTTTTAAGAGGAAAAATTATTATTGGTGACTTTGCCTATGAAAGTGGCCCGAATAACCAACGAGCTTCCGTTGATTTGTCCAAAAACCTGAAAGAATTGGGACTTGATATGGGCCGATTTAAAACGGGTACACCAATGCGTGTTAAAGGGCAAACGATCGATTATAGTAAAACAGAAATTCAACCAGGTGATGAAGAGCGACGAGCATTCTCTTATGAAACGGTTGAATTTATCACGGATCAAATCCCTTGCTGGTTGACTTATACTAGCCCGAAAACACACGAAATCATTAATGCCAATCTACACCGCAGCCCAATGTATTCAGGGATGATTGAAGGGATTGGCACAAGGTACTGTCCATCAATTGAAGACAAAATTGTTCGCTTCAATGATAAACCACGCCATCAAATCTTCCTTGAGCCAGAGGGTCGTAATACCGAAGAAGTATATGTCCAAGGACTTTCCACAAGCTTACCAGAAGAGGTCCAAGTGGAAATGGTTCACTCAGTACCGGGATTGGAAAATGCTGAATTAATGAGGGCAGGCTATGCAATTGAATATGATATGGTGCATCCTACCCAACTGTGGCCAACATTAGAAACAAAGCTGATTAAAAATTTATTTACAGCGGGCCAAATCAATGGAACATCTGGATATGAGGAAGCAGCGGGCCAAGGATTAATGGCTGGAATTAATGCCGCTTGTAAAATATTAAATAAGGAACCGGTAATCTTGGATCGGTCCCAAGCTTATATCGGTGTATTAATTGATGATTTAGTTACAAAAGGAACAATCGATCCATACCGTTTATTAACGTCACGAGCTGAATATCGATTATTATTGCGTCATGATAACGCGGATCTGCGACTTACAGAAATTGGACATGAAATCGGCTTAATTTCTGATGAAAGATACGAAAGATTTTTAGAGAAAAAAGAAAAAGTAGAACGAGAAAAAAATAGGCTGGAAAGCATTATTATTAAGCCTAATGAACAGGTACAAAACTTGATTCAACAATTGGGCGGCAGTCCGCTTAAAGATGGTGTACGGGCATCTGATTTATTAAAACGTCCTGAAATGACGTATGAACTGCTAATGCAATTAGCCCCATCTGAAGAAGAGTTGCCTGTCGAGGTTACGGAACAGGTTGAAATTCAAATTAAATACGCAGGTTATATCGAGAAATCATTGCAGCAGGTTGAACGTATGAAGAAGATGGAAGATAAAAAAATTCCAGTTGACATTGATTATAACGCTATTACAGGAATTGCATCCGAAGCTCGCCAAAAGTTATCACAAATCCGTCCGCTCTCAGTCGGACAGGCATCCCGGATTTCCGGTGTTAACCCTGCTGATATTTCTATTCTTTTGGTTTATTTAGAGCAAGGGAAAATAGCTAAAATACAACAATAATATTAACTACCACCTTTTAAAAAAGGGGATCGGATCGATTATGGATATTCAATTATTTCAAACAAGCCTAGAGGAGAAGGGGATTTCCCTTTCCTCTAGACAACTGGAACAATTCAACCTGTACTATAACACACTTGTCGAATGGAACGAAAAAATGAACTTAACGGCCATTACCGATAAGCCGGAAGTATATTTGAAACATTTCTTCGACTCAATAACAGCAGCATTTTACTTTGATTTTACAAAAGAATATAAAATCTGTGATGTCGGAGCAGGGGCCGGGTTTCCTAGTATCCCCTTAAAAATATGTTTCCCACATCTCTCCATCTCAATCGTTGATTCTTTGCAAAAAAGGATTACTTTTTTAAATGAATTAGCATCCACTTTGCAATTAGATCAGGTTACCTTTTACCATGACCGTGCTGAAACATTCGGAAAAAGACCTGAAATAAGAGAATCCTACGATATAGTAATGGCAAGAGCTGTTGCCAGGATGTCGGTATTAAGTGAATTATGCATCCCATTGGCCAAGGTTGGAGGCTACTTTATCGGGATGAAAGGTGCGAATCTAGTAGAAGAGTTGGATGCTGGAAAAAAGGCAATTGAAGTATTAGGCTGTAAAGTAGAAAGCATACATAACTTTCAGTTACCTATAGAAAATAGTGAGCGTAATATTGTGATTCTTAAAAAGGAACGTAAAACACCTAATAAGTATCCGAGAAAACCAGGGACACCTAACAAAACTCCAATTGAATAAACAGATCAATTTTGTATATCAATGTCTAGCTCCAGCGCCTATCGCCTAGCAAACTTCAGGTCTCCTCCCTACGATAAGTCAACTAAGAATTGCTAACGCAATTCAAGTTTCCTTTATCTCAGTCGAAGTCCTTCCAGTTTGTACGGCGATGAGCAAGGCGCTTACGCTTTTCCGATTGTTTCACGTGAAACATAGGAGCTCTTATTGAATTTATTTATGACATTTTAAATTTTGATATTGCAGGAATTTCTATTTCCATAGAGAATAGAAGTATATGTCGAATTGTATTGTTTTTTTGTAGTATTCAAAAGGCGGTGTATGAAAAATGAAACACCCTTTTTCGCGTTTTTTTGGTATAGGGGAAAAGACTGTAGAGACAAATGATGTAGCACCAAAGGAATTAATAACAGAAAATGAAGAAGTAAAGCGGATCCCAATTGAGGATATCGTTCCAAATCGTTTTCAGCCTCGTACTGTATTCGTTGATGAGAAAATTAACGAATTAATGCAGACGATTCATACCCATGGAATCATTCAGCCTATCGTTTTAAGAGAATACGAAAAAGGTAAATATGAAATTATTGCTGGGGAAAGAAGATGGCGGGCTGTTACGAAGCTTGGATGGGATACAATTCCGGCTATCATTAAAGACTTCAATGATACGGAGACAGCTTCAGTTGCTTTAATTGAGAACCTTCAGCGGGAGGAATTATCTCCGCTTGAAGAAGCCATTGCCTATGCTAGACTTTTAGAGTTACATAATTTAACCCAAGAAGCTTTAGCACAAAGATTAGGGAAGGGCCAATCAACTGTTGCCAATAAACTTCGTCTATTAAAATTACCAGAAGCTATTCAAGAGGCATTGTTGCAAAAGAAAATCACAGAACGACATGCCAGGGCGTTAATTCCACTTAAGGAACAGGAATTACAAGAAAAACTTTTAGAAGAGATCATTGAAAAACACTTAAATGTAAAACAAACAGAAGACCGTGTTGTTAAAATGCTCGAAAGTAAAGTGAAAAAGCCCAAGCCGAAAAGAAAAGCATTTAGCAAGGATACCAGAATTGCGATGAATACAATTCGCCAATCACTTAACATGGTAGCCAGTACTGGAATGAAGATAGATAGCCAAGAAGAGGAACATGAAGATTATATTCAATTTACGATAAAAATACCGAAAAAATAATACTATATATAATCCATCACTAAAAAAGTAGATGGGTTTTTTATTTTAAAAACGAAATTCATAAGAATTCATGATAAAATAGTAAAGTATGAAAAAATAAAGTAATGTAATCCTTTGTCCAAAAGGATATCTGTTATAGGACAAGCTTCTTTTTAAAGGAAGGTAGGTGACAGCATGGGAAAAACTATTGCAATTGCAAACCAAAAAGGTGGGGTTGGAAAAACAACAACTTCGGTGAATTTAAGTGCATGTCTAGCATATTTAGGAAAAAAAGTGTTACTTGTTGATATAGATCCGCAAGGGAATGCATCTAGTGGGGTTGGCGTTGAAAAGGCAGACGTGGCACAATGTATATATAATGTCTTAGTTGACGATGAAGAAGCAAAATCAGTCGTCCTGCCTACAAATGTAGAAAACCTTTATGTATTGCCTTCAACCATTCAGTTAGCTGGTGCGGAAATAGAATTAGTACCAACTATTTCAAGAGAAGTCCGGTTAAAAAGGGCGCTTGAGCCGCTTACAAGTGAGTACGATTATATTATTATTGATTGTCCTCCTTCATTGGGATTACTAACTTTGAATGCTCTAACAGCTGCGGATTCTGTCATTATTCCAGTACAATGCGAATACTACGCACTTGAAGGTCTTAGTCAATTATTAAATACGGTGAGATTAGTCCAGAAGCATTTAAATCAATCATTAAAAATTGATGGCGTTTTATTAACGATGCTTGATGCAAGAACAAACCTTGGAATCCAAGTAATAGATGAAGTTAAAAAGTATTTTCAGGACAGAGTTTACCATTCTATCATTCCGCGCAATATTAGATTAAGCGAAGCACCAAGTCACGGTAAACCGATTATCATTTATGACCCTAAGTCAAGAGGGGCAGAGGTATATCTAGATTTTGCAAAGGAAGTGATTGCTAATGGCTAAAGGTTTGGGAAAAGGATTAGGTTTGGGGGCTTATTTTTCAGTAGATGATGTATTGGAGCCTTCAGATAAAATTCAAAATGTAAAATTAAAGGAATGCCGTCCGAATCCTTATCAGCCTAGAAAAACATTTGATCCGGAGTCTATTAAAGAATTAAAAGAGTCGATTGAAACTCACGGAATCTTGCAACCGATTGTAGTAAGAAAGAGCATTAAAGGCTATGACATTGTCGTTGGTGAAAGACGATTTCGAGCCGCGAAAGAAGCCGGCTTAGAAACAATCCCTGTAATTATAAAGGATTATACTGAACAACAAATGATGGAATTGGCTTTAATTGAGAACTTACAGCGAGAAGATTTAAATCCAATTGAAGAAGGATTAGCCTACCAAACTTTAATTGAGCAACTGAAATTAACACAAGAGGAGCTGGCTGGCCGTTTAGGAAAGAGCCGCCCGCATATTGCGAACCATATTCGCCTGCTAGCATTGCCGGAGCCAGTTAAAACATTGATTTCAAATGGCGACTTAACAATGGGGCATGGTCGGACACTATTAGGACTTAAAGACAAAGAACTTATGCTTCCACTTGTAGAAAAGATAAAAAAAGAGAACTTAAACGTACGTCAATTAGAACAAATTGTCCAAAGGCTAAACGAAAATGTTTCACGTGAAACAAAGAAGAAAGAAAAGCCAAAGGATATTTTTATTAAGCAGCAGGAGTCCCGTCTCCGCGACCGTTTTGGAACAGCTGTTGCCATTAAGCAAAATAAAAATAAGAATAAAGGTAAAATTGAAATTGAATTTTATTCTCCAGACGATTTGAATCGGATCTTGGAGCTTCTTGATAAGGAGTCATTGTAAAAAAGCCATCTTAAAGGTGGTTTTATTTTTTATCGATTTGTTCAATACTTTATATTCCATAAGTCGGTTATCGGGAACGCGTTTGTTCAGACAACGCTCAAAGAAATGAGGATATGCTATTTAAGTCTCTAAGCGTTAAGACCCGAATGTAGTCTCACTTCTTAGAAATACCCAGATGTTCATTCGGGTTAGCTTAGAGACTTGAAGACATGATATCAAGGAAGTGTCTGAACACTTAGAGAGCGATAATCGGCTTATGGAATATTTTAACTCCATTCAGCAGGAGTCTCCCACTTCCATAAGTGGTGAGATGAATGCGAATTAGTATTTTAATTCAGTGGGGGTACAACCCCCTGCTGAATAAAGTTAAAGCCTCCGGCGGATGCCTCAGATTTTCAGAGGTAGTTTTTCGAGCAAGCTCGAAAAAATCTGGGCGCAAATACGCCAAGGCGCATTTGATATGAGGGGGCATTTTATGATTTATTTTGATCAAGCAGCTTCATCTTTTCCTAAACCAAAAGAAGTAACAGATGCGGTAGTAGAAGCGTTGACAAAATACGGCGCAAATCCTGGAAGGGGTAGCCATGCATTAGCAAATGAAGCGGGAAATAAAATCTATGAAGCTCGGGTTCAATTAGCACAGTTTTTTGGATTACCAGATCCAAGGCGGGTTGTTTTTACCCCAAATGCTACCGGGGCTCTTAATATAGGAATTCAAGGACTTTCTTTAAAGCGCGGAGATCATGTGATTTCAACTGCTTATGAGCATAATTCAGTCCGCCGGCCTTTAGAACGGTTGAAAAGTGAAATAGGTATAGAAATTACATACATTCAGCCTAACCATAACGGTGAAATTAATATCGAAGAGTTGGAAAAGGCAATCACGGCCCATACTAAATTACTTGTTGTTACCCATGGATCCAACTTAACTGGGGCGATTATTCCGATTGAAATATTAGGGGAAATAAGCAAAAAACATAATCTTATATTCATGGTGGATGCCTCGCAAACAGCGGGAGTTTTACCATTAAATATGGAGGAAATGAATATCGACCTTTTAGCTTTTGCAGGCCATAAAGGGTTAATGGGACCACAAGGAACGGGTGCTTTATTAATTAGTAAAAACATTGAGCTGAAGCCACTTGTAACTGGCGGAACGGGCCATTTTTCTGAAAGAATTAAACAGCCTGATGAACTCCCAGAAAGATTAGAGAGCGGGACATTGAATACCCCAGGAATTGCAGGGCTATTGGCAGGTGTTCTGTTTATAAAGGAGACTGGGCTTGAAGAAATTTTTCAGCATGAACAGCTTTTGACAGATGCCTGCAAAAAAGGTCTCAAAAAATTGGAAGGTGTAACTGTATACGGACCTGATGAAGATGTAAAACAGCTTGCTGTCATTTCTTTTAATATTGATGGAGTCGATAGTCAAGAAGTAGCCATGATTTTAGATCAACATTATAAAATTGCAGTTAGGGCAGGCCTTCATTGTTCACCATTAGCCCATCAGTCTATTGGAACGATTGAACAAGGTGGCACATTAAGGGCAAGCTTTGGCATCTTTAATACAGTAGATGAAGTTGAAAAGTTTGTACAAGCTATAGCTGAGATTAGAGCAGGATATTTAGCCTAGGGAGAGAGTGTCATGGTTTTATTAGGTACAATCGTAAATGGGATTGCGATCATTGCTGGGACTTTTCTTGGAAAAGTGATGCATCGCATTCCTGAAAAGATAAAAACATTAGTTTTACAATCCATTGGACTTGCTGTTGTGATTTTAGGGATACAAATGGGAGTTAAAAGTGAACAATTTCTAATTGTTATCCTAAGTTTGTTATTTGGAAGTATTATCGGAGAAGTTATCGATCTTGATGGGAAATTAAATAAACTTGGCCTTTGGATAGAACGAAGAATGGGCTCTACTGAAGAAGGAGGAATAGCAAAAGGATTCGTAACGGCAACATTGATTTTTGCGATAGGGGCAATGGCCATAATTGGCGCCCTTGACAGCGGTCTTAGAGGAGACCACCAAGTTTTATATACAAAGTCACTTTTAGACGGTTTTACGAGTATTGTTCTTGCAACTACACTAGGAGTAGGCGTTCTATTCTCGGCATTTCCGGTTATGATCTATCAAGGAATGATTGCCTTATTTGCAACCCAAATTGAACAATGGATTCCAGATCCAATTATGGATGCCTTTATTATTGAGATGACGTCCGCCGGTGGGATTATGATTTTAGCCATTGGTTTAAATATGTTGGAAATTACAAAAATACGCGTTGCTAATATGCTGCCCGCAATCTTTGTAGTTGCCCTTTTAGTTGCTGGACAATATTTTTATCATCAATTTGTAATGTAATCTGCTTTTTTTGAACCTTGCCCCCCTACCTGCGAAGTAGGGGATTTTTTTTGATATTAAATAATTGATCTGCTTCCATAATGCCGCTTGCCATCGTTTGTGCCATATTCATAACAAGATTTAACCTCGTATTTTGCAAAACAAAAAACTCCATAAATCCACTAACATTTACGATTCCAGTTAAATGAACCTCTCCAACAGGTGGAAGCTGTTTGTTAACGCCAGCACCAGGCTTCAATGCACCGACGTTTAAAGTTACATCCCCAACACTTTTTAATCTTCCCAAACATGCATCAATTGCAATAATAAAAGGATTCCGATGTGTATTATTTATTAATTCTAGTTGCTCTTCTAGATTAACAGCATGAATAGGATTCTCAAGTGTACCGTATACATGGA
>JAEWMK010000133.1 GCA_023457235.1 Bacillota bacterium | reverse complement strand
GTTTTCGGATTTACAGGGAGTTGACCTGAAACAAAAATAAAATTGCCCTTTTTAATTGCTTGAGAATAGGGTCCGATTGCTCCAGGTGCATTCTGGGATGAGATTACTTCTTTTACCATTTAATAGTTCCTCCTTGTGCTTCTTTTATTTTTTTATTAAATTGTATTTCGCTTTTCATACGTATCTCTACGTATACTTCTTAGAAAAACAACATTTCTATGTATACGCTTCCAAAGAAACACCACCTCACCAACAGTTATTGCAAAATCCTAAAATAACTTCATGCGTGTTTTATTTTCATAAATTGGACTAACTTTATACTAGTAATATATCACACTTCACATACTAGTCAAATGTTTTTTCACCGACACTACTCATCAATTATTGCTAGGGTTTACAATTTCAAAGATGAATGTGGTATATTACATATTAAAGAATGATTTGGTGGAGAGGTATTAACAAATGACTATCGAGAAGAAAGTATCTAAATTAAAACGGACGTTTATGAAAGATGAAGTCTTCAATATGCTCCGAAAGAGAATTGTGACTGGAGAACTCGAGCCTGGTACAAAATTAAGAGATTTGGATTTATCTGAACAACTTGGAATAAGCCGTACGCCAATTCGAGAAGCTTTACTTAGGCTAGAAAACGATGGACTTGTGGTTACCAAAGCTAATAGATGGACCCTAGTATCTCCTATTGATTTAAAAGAGGCGGAAAGCATTTATTCCATTGTATGGTCACTTGAACGTTTGGCGATGGAACAGGCTTTTCCTAATATTTCTTCAAAAGATATCAAAGAATTGGAACAACTCAATGAAAACTTTAATAAAACCATTAAAACAGAGGATATTTTTTCGATACTTCAGGCAGATAACGAATTTCATAATAAAATAATTCAGTTATCAAATAATCTAGAGTTACCCAAGTTGCTCTCAAGTTTAAAAGTAAGGATTCAAAGAATAGAGATCCATTATTTCAGTCAGATTGATGCGAAAAACTCATCCTATAAAGAACATCAAGAGATAATAGATGCAATAAAAAAACTGGATTTAAATCGTGCAATAGATGCTATTAAAGCTAACTGGAAAAATAGCTTAGAGCGTATTCAACGAAATGAAAACTAGTCCCTGTATAAATAATAGCTATTGGGTGAACAAAATAAGCTGAAGAGTCCGAGAATCTTTTTCAGATTTTTGAACTCTTCAGCTTATTTATTGATTAATTCTAGTAACGTACTAACCTATTCACACGATGGATTGGTTGTTTTATATTTTTTATAGGCTAATGGCGTCATGTTCATAGAATCTTTAAATCTTTTTATAAAATAGCTTGTACTATTAAAACCAACTTGAAAAGCAACTTCAGTAATATTAGCATCGCTTTGCTGCAGCAAATATAAACTTTTTTGAATGCGATAATCGATAACATAATTTAATGGTGTACTTTTTAAAAACCGCATGAAATACCGACAGCATTCAGATCGGCTCAACTGACCTGCCCTTGCAATATCCTCCAGCATTATTTTTTCTACATAATGTTCATGTATCCAACTTAACATTTGCTTCATTCTTTGACTTTTCAAGATTTCTGTCTCAGCATATTCCAGCTTAAAACCATTATCAATCAAATTTTTCCAGATGAGTGATAATTGAATGGTAATATCGATTTCATAGTATTTGGGCTTTTTCCCCATACATTCATAGATTTCTAAAATCGCAGTTAAAATGTTTTCCCCCAGACCTCATTTCCTTCTATATATAAATAAGGTAAATTAGTTGCTTGGATATAAGACTTTACGTAAGTAGTATAGAGTTCATGTGATAAAACAAAATGGGGAGAAAGATTTAAGCAAATATAGACACTATCTGACTGATCTTTATCTTGTGCCATATGCAGGCATCCACTGTTAATGAATAGGCCATCACCTTCACTAACCACGATCCAATCTTCATTCACCTGAAAAATCGCTTCCCCTTTTACAATCAATATAAATTGAATTTCCTCATGCCAATGAAGTGGAATATAGCCATGTATATTTTGATTAATCGTGGTTTTATAACATGCAAGTGGCATCACTACTGAATGATGTTTGGTTAGATCTTTCAAGCTTTCATCAATTATGAAGTTTTTCATTTGCATGACTAACACCTCAATATATTTATATTTTTCTATTCAATATTAGTATTAATTGCCCATAGACTCAACTACCATAATATTATAATTACATTTTAAAAATTGAAAGGAGAAATAAACTTGACTGCTACTAATTTAAAATTATCAATCAACTCTGAACGCCTGCTTAGCCGCCTCCAAGAACTTGGACGAACTGGTCTGGATCATGAAAACAAAAGAACAAGATTAGCAGCTTCAGATGCAGATAAGGCTGGTCGTGATCTACTCGTTTCCTGGATGAAGAATTCTGGATTAGAGGTCGAAATCGATAGAATCGGTAATATTTTTGGGATTTGGTATAGTACTGAAAATCGTAATGAAGCACCCATTTTACTAGGTTCGCACATCGATACAGTCATTAATGCTGGTGCATACGACGGATGCTATGGAGTTCTATCTGGACTTGAAGTCATAAATGTTTTGCAGGAGAGAGGTTTTTCTCCAACTCGTCCAATTGCAGTCGCAGCATTTACCAATGAAGAGGGAGTACGCTATCAGCCCGACATGATGGGATCTCTTGTGTATGCTGGTGGCCTCGCTGTTGATGATGCGCTTGCATCGGTAGGTACGGATGGCACAATATTGGGAAAGGAACTTGAACGTATTGGATATGCCGGTTCAAAGGAGCCTGGCTTCTTAAAGCCACACGCTTACATTGAGCTCCATGTTGAACAAGGGCCAATTCTTGACAAAACGGGTATTCCTGTTGGTGCTGTTGAGAATCTTCAAGGTATTTCTTGGCAGCGTATTACGATAGAAGGTGTTGCAAATCACGCTGGTACTACACCCACTGATATGCGACGTGATGCGGGACTTGCAGCTGCACGGGTGATAACCTATTTACGAGATCGTGCAATTAATTCCAATGGTCAAACTGTTGCAACCGTTGGAACGATTGATTTTAAGCCAAATGCTGTTAACGTCATTCCTTCTTTGGCAACCTTCACTGTTGATTTGCGTGATCCAAACGAACAGCGACTGCAAGAGGAAGAGCAAGCACTTGCAAACTACCTTAAGGAACTAGCAGCATCCGAACAAGTATCCATTACATCTGAACAACTAGTACGTTTCAGCCCTGTCACTTTTGACCAAACAATCGTTAAACTAGTGGAGCAAGTTGCTAGCAGTCGCGGACTCCAATCTAGACGAATGACATCTGGTGCCGGGCATGACGCTCAAATGATGGCTCGTATTTGCCCTACGGCTATGATTTTCGTTCCAAGTATTGATGGTATTAGTCATAATCCTAAGGAATATACAAAAGACACAGACTTAGTAGCTGGAGCTAATATATTACTTGACGTTGTAGGCAATCTTACTGGTAATCAGTAAATAATCTGTTAGGAAAAGTGGAAAAAGCCCTACATATCAATAGGAAGATGTAGGGCTACTATCCATATGTCTATCTTGTTTAATTTTTTGTAGCTTGAGTTTTTCAGGAATTAAATATGATATAATGCCGGCACATATTAATGTAAATGCTGCTAATCCGAATGAAAAAACATGTGTACCGAATACCTCATAGCCCCAACCGCCAAGAAATGAAGAGATTGCTCCTCCTATTTGATGACCAAGATATGCCCAGCCATAAAGTACTCCAAGCAGCCTTACTCCAAAGAGATCTCCCAAAATCGCGGAAGACATCGCTAAACTACCCGACCATACTAATCCACCTAACACTGCAACCACAAAAAGCTGCCACGTATTCTGTGAATATACTAAACCTAAAAACCCCAACCCACGGACAGAATATATCAAAAATAGCAGTTTGCGTTTGGCAAAACGATCAGCAATTTGAGCTAAAATAAGGGTACTAAATATGGCAACAAGTCCAATCAATCCGACACCAAATGAAGCAGTAGTAGGATCAAAATGATGATCAACTAGCATCGGAACTGCATGAGAACCTAGTAAATTCATACTGAATCCGCAAGCAAATAACCCCCCAACCACTTGCCAATATGCTTTTGAGCGAACAGCATCTCGCCAAGTGAGCTTTTGTAATAATGAGTCTTGAGTAGAGGATTTGGTACCTGATGAATCTTCACCTAAATCAGCACCCTCTGGAACATCTTCCTTAAAAATCATAATAGCAGCAGGGACAATAAGAATAATGAAAACCAATGCAAAAATGAACAAAGTAGTTCTCCAACTAGTAAGTTCGATCATAAAAGTAGCCAATGGATTAAAAATAGCAATACCTGCCATTGATCCTGTAGAGAGAGCAAATAATGCTTTTCCCCTTTGACGAACAAACCAACGACTAATAAGTGGTGTTACAGCAACTGGGCTTGTGAATGAAAGACCAAATGATAGTAACACGCCATATGTTAAGAAAAAGAACCAAACATTGTTTATTAACACCGTTCCCAAAACCGATAACTCTATGATTACAAGCCCTAGCAGAAGAACAAATTTTGTACTATATTTTCCACATAGGTAACCTGCGATAGGCATTCCCACACCATACATAATCATGCTCACAGAAATTATTATAGATATAAATGTTCGTGTTATGTTTAAATCTTCCATCATCGGTAATACAAACGGACCTATCCCCAAGCGAAGTCCTACCGTTAACATTGTAATTACCATACTTACAATAACAATATACCAACCAAAGTAAATTCCTTGTCGTTTTTGAACCAATGAGAGTACCTTCTTTCTATGGCACAATTAATTAATTTGCGTTATTCTTCCACTCTAAATGTTTTTGGCATTAAAACTGCTACTACTTCCCCAGTAACAACAAGGTTGTTTCCTGCAAATACCTCCGTGTAGACTTTATATTTCTTTGGATGGATTTCTTCTACTGTCCCAATTGCTTTTAGTGGTCCTCCAAACGGAGTTGGATGTTTGAAATCGACTTTTAAAGAACCTGTCACAAATCTCGGTGGATTAACTCCATCTCCGATTTCATTTCCATTTTTTTGGTGTAGAAACAAAGATGCTGACCCAGTCCCATGACAATCAATT
>JAEWMK010000132.1 GCA_023457235.1 Bacillota bacterium | reverse complement strand
CCTTTTACTCTATCTAAATCATTGCCTTGTAATGCTCTAATATCCATTGTCGCTTTTCTTCGTCCATATCTTTTTTTATATCTTTCAGCTAATGGATAAGTTTTTCTATACCAATATAAAAATTGCCGAAGAGTTGGCTTTTCAGTTTCTTTCGATTGTATAGGCACCAAGACGCCATGTTTGCGGTAATAGCCCGAGTTATAGTACTTTTCACACATGTGTTCATGTGTTGTTTTAAGATTCTTTTTTTCCTTAACATGAAATTGCTCAATTGCCTTCTCAAAATACTTTATATCTTTTTCAGTTATAATGTGTTTATTTCCACTTTTTGCCTCAGGTCCTGTTTTTTTTGTATATAATCTCTCTTGGCCGGGTGCTCCACAATCAAAATAGTTATTCAGTAATCCATTTTTTGTTTTTCCATAAAACCAGTACTTTCTAAGCAGTTCATAAATTACTTTTTTTGATTTTCCTGTTCTATCTTTAATTTCACTTACCAACTTTCCACGCTTTTCTGAAATATAAATTTCAGGTTCTTGGCATACAATGCCTTTTATAATGTTCCATTTAGCATCCCTACTAGCTTTATATTTATTTAAATAATCTTCGTCTGGAGAGATTAACCTAAGATCGGGTTCAACCTCAATTAATCTTGCATTTTCCTCCATAATTTCAGTTACAACCTCCTCATATTTTCGAAAAAATGGGTATTGCATATTTTTATTGTCCTTTATATCTACAACAACTAAATCTTCTCTATTAGGAGAGATCCATAGTATTCTTTGTACCGAATCAATGTTCATTTCACTATCAAAAATCTCAATAACATTGTTTTCTACTATTAACAAAAAATCAACTCCAGTCTAACTCACTATATTGATATCACTCACTTGAGATTTCATTTCTAAATTGGAAATGAAAAGAGGTTTGGACTCTTTTATTAGAATATTCATGTTTGTCTCCCATTTTTTAGTGGAAAGCATGTGCTTCAAAATAAACATACAAGTCCCAGTCTCTATTCCAAATTCCTCATCGGAACGTAGACATAATTTACCAATAGGGGATTCACCGCCGTCCTCTAATATTTTGTTATAAAGTGCATTACTTGTTAGATGTATAATCTCTTCATCAATACCTGGCCTTGTATCTAGATATCTTCCTTCATGCATCCATTCGATATTAAAAATTATATTTTTGGGTAATTTACTTTCAGTAATAATTCCCCAATCAATACCCTGTTCATTAAAGAATCTTCTTTCAATTTCAAATAACTCTAAAGTTCTATTACTTAATTTAGAAGACGGCTTAACTGTACGGACAATATCCATTAATCCCTTTGGCGTCCTAATAGTTATTAAAAAATCTGTTGTCATTACAACGTTTACCCCATCTAAGTGAGCATGTTGTACACCAAGCTGTTCTGCAATCTCCTCTGTACGGCTAATTGGGAGAAGTGGAAATTGTTCACGTATATCAACTACTTCTTCTAACCATTCAAGTAAATAGAGGTAGTGTCTTTCATGTTCTGAAAGTGTATGGTGTTTCCTTTGGGTTTTCCACCCATAATGACGAGTTAACCATCCCTCAGATGCAACCTTATTATCATGGGCTTGGATAAAAGGTTGATAATCTTTGCCTACTCCTGCCCCCCTTCCATTCTTTATACGGTTTTCTTGGAGTTTCTTTACTCTTGAACCATTTACCACAAACTAGCCTCTCCTTTGTTGTTAATTTTTTTTGTATTTATTTGATAAAATACAAAAAGCACCAATTAACTTATCATTTAGTTAAAGGCATAATAAATAAGCATTAGTTTTAAGCTAATTTTGACTAATACTTATTTAATTGCTTTCCTAAAATGATTTTTTGTTAATTGGTGCTTATAGTTATTATCAATAACTTACTGCAACCTAAATTTTTTGACAAAAAACATCGGCTTTCCCTTCCGATGCTTTAAACTTAATACACTTAGACTTAATTCATTTCCGGAAAAAAACGAATTAAGCACGAAACAATAAGAATAATATGTCCAAATAAATAAATTATTATTCTCAACTTGGAAATAATTTATCCCCGGAAAAGAATAAATTATTTCCTCTTAACTTTATTATTACTTAGTTCAATACATATGGGCCTGTCACCAATATTAATGTCCAGTTAACTACAATGATGTTTGGTTACCAACATTAATGTCTAGTTACCAACATAAATGTCGCTGAACACGTGTCCCATTATATATTTACCTAATTATTCTACTGTTACTGACTTAGCCAAATTACGTGGCTTATCAACATCACAGCCACGTTGTAATGACGCGTAGTAAGCGATAAGCTGTAATGGTATAACTGAAATTAATGGTGTCATTAATTCGTGGACTGCTGGGATGACGAAGCGATCGCCTTCTTGTTCTAGTCCTTTCATGCTGATGATGCATGAGTTGGCGCCGCGTGCGTCAACTTCTTTGACATTTCCGCGGATTCCAAGGTTCACTATTTCTTGGGTTGCAATCGCCACAACCGGTGTACCTTCTTCAATTAAAGCGATGGTTCCGTGCTTTAATTCGCCGCCTGCAAATCCTTCTGCTTGGATGTAAGAAATCTCTTTTAATTTTAGGGCCCCTTCTAAGCCGACATAGAAGTCAATGCCACGTCCGATAAAGAAGCAGTTTCGTGCTGTGGCAAGATATTCACGTGCTATTTGGTCCATTTCGTCCTTTTGGTCACAAAGTACTTCCATTGCATTGGCAACGATGCTTAATTCTTGGATTGGGTCAAAGTCTAACTCGATTCCTTTTGTACGAGCTGTATCAACCGCTAAGATTGCTAATACAGCCATTTGCGCTGTATAGGCTTTTGTTGAGGCAACAGCAATCTCTGGTCCTGCATGTAGGTGAAGCGTAAAGTCAGCTTCACGTGATAATGTTGAACCAGGTACATTCGTAATGGTTAGAGTACGGTGGCCTAAAGCCTTAACTTTTACTAGTACAGCACGGCTATCTGCTGTTTCCCCGCTTTGTGAGATGAAAATGAACAATGGCTTTTCTGATAAGATCGGCATGTTATATGAGAATTCACTTGCTACATGCACTTCAACAGGAATCTTCGCTAATGTTTCAATGAACTGTTTTCCAACTAGACCGGCATGATAACTTGTGCCACAAGCAACAATATAAATGCGGTCTGCTTCCTGCATCGCCTTACGGATTTTATTATCAAGCTTAAGTGCATTGTTTTCATCCTGATATCTTTGGATAATTTTACGAATAACAAATGGCTGCTCATCAATTTCTTTTAGCATGAAGTGTGGATATGTTCCTTTTTCAATATCACTTGCATCTAATTCGCAAGTGAACGGGTTACGATGAATAACCTCGCCATCAAGATTTTTAATGGTAATGGATTCCTTTGTTAATATTACCATTTCTTTATCCATTAGCTCGATATATTGGTCCGTAACTTGAAGCATCGCCATCGCATCACTTGCCACAACGTTAAAATTCTCACCAACGCCTACTAGTAATGGGCTTTTATTTTTTGCAACATAAATACATTCACTGTCTTGATTGTCTAAAAGTGCAATTGCATAAGATCCTTTAAGCTTTGTTAAAGTTTGACGGAAGGCTTCTTCAACAGTAATTCCTCTATTTACAAAAACCTCAATCATTTGAACAATAACTTCTGTATCTGTTTCACTTTTGAACTCAACCCCGCCAAGGTATTCGCGTTTTAATAGCTCATAATTTTCAATTACCCCGTTATGAACAAGTGTGAAACGACCTGACGCACTTTGGTGAGGATGTGCATTCATTCTATTTGGAACACCGTGAGTAGCCCAACGTGTATGGCCGATTCCTGCATTCGCTTCAATTGTTACATCAACCGCCTCACGTAACTGTGCAATTCTACCTTTTTCTTTGAAAAATTGAACACCATTTTCATTTAATACAGCAATACCTGCTGAATCATAGCCACGATATTCAAGTTTTTCCAATCCTTTTAATAAAATTTCCTTCGTATCTTCTTGACCAATATAACCTACGATACCGCACATATAAACTTCCTCCTTGCCGGGACAAGAAAGAGGGGCTTTCTTGCCCCGCTCTATATTCATAGTTGTTTGCATATATTTTGAAATCATACTTAACCGTTTGTGCAAAAAGTTGCCTCTTTGTTTTCGGATAAGCTTGCGGCTGTGATTCAACCGGGAGGCATCCGCCGATATTCGATGAACCTCCACCTCGTCAACTACTCTATTTCGTTCAGAATAGTTCTGGCGCTTAATCTTACATTAAAAAACTGTCCTTCCTTTCTCTTTTTGAATAAGCAAATCATTTCAATGTTACAATAGACCTTCATAGTCGTCAATTTATTTATTTTTCCAACCTATTAGAAAGACACGACTTTCCGCCCAAAATGGCGGAAGTGGCGGAAGTCCCTCAAGGGGATGACCTAAAGGCCCTCGCTGCCCTTTCTTATACTGATATCCAACAAAAAGTTATAATTTCATATCAGTATAAAATAAAATATGCATAAACAGGCATTAAGGTACCTTTTATGCATATTTTTAAGATGTCTATTCAGCTCCGAGTTCTTCTTTAACAACTGCTACTACTTTGTTTACGTAGTATTCACAAAGCTCTTCTGTTTTCGCTTCTGCCATTACACGAATAAGTGGCTCCGTACCGGATGGACGTACAAGTAATCGGCCGTTCTCACCCATTTCCGCTTCAACTTCCTTAATTGTATCTTGAATTTTTTGGTTTGAATCAATTAAGGAACGGTCTGTTACTTTTACATTAATTAATAGCTGCGGGAACTTATCCATTTCGCTAGCTAATTCAGATAGTTTTTTACGAGTAATCTTCATAATATTAACAAGCTGGATCGCTGATAGCATTCCATCTCCCGTTGTGATGTAATCAAGGAAAATGATATGGCCGGATTGCTCTCCGCCTAAATTATAAGTGTTTTTTCTCATTTCTTCCATTACATAACGATCACCGACAGCGGTTTGAACACTTTTAATGCCGTTAGCTTCAATCGCCTTGTAAAAACCAAGATTACTCATTACTGTTGAGACAACAGTTTGCTTATTTAATCTTCCTCTTTCATTAAGGTACTTCGCACATATATACATAATTTGGTCGCCATCAACAATGTTTCCATTTTCATCAATGGCAATCAAACGATCTCCGTCACCATCAAAGGCTAGTCCAATATCAGCTTTTCTTTCTAAAACAAACTGTGCTAAGCTTTCAGGATGGGTTGATCCCACTCCTTCATTAATATTTAAACCATCTGGATTGACACCCATCGTTGAAATATCGGCTTCTAAATCGGCAAATAGATGCGGCGCCAATGATGATGTAGCACCGTTGGCACAGTCTAAGGCAACGTGAATGCCTGTGAAATCTTCATCAACCGTCTGCTTTAAAAACTGAAGATATTTTTGGCCACCTTCGAAATAATCATTCACTTGTCCTAAATTTGCTCCCGTTGGTCTAGGAAGTTGATCTTCTTCCATGTCTAACAGTTGTTCGATTTCATTTTCTTGTTCATCTGATAATTTAAAACCATCTGGTCCGAAGAACTTGATCCCATTATCTTGAACAGGATTATGCGATGCAGATATCATAACTCCCGCTTGAGCTCCTAACGCTTTTGTGAGGAAAGCTACACCCGGTGTTGAGATCACACCTAATCTCATAACCTCTGCTCCGATTGATAGCAAGCCGGCTACTAGAGCTCCCTCTAACATATGGCCGGAAATTCTTGTATCACGCCCAATAATTACCTTTGGTGTAGGCATATTTTTCGTTAAAATATAGCCGCCAAAACGACCGATTCTAAAAGCAAGTTCAGGTGTTAATTCACTATTCGCAACACCCCGAACACCATCGGTTCCGAAATATTTTCCCATAATATTTTCGCTCCTTTTTTTACATCAAATACCTTTGGCGAATTTCGCCCAGATTGACTGGGCGACGCCATGGCTTCAACTTTATTAGTTAGTCATTTACAATATCTACAACTGCCTTTGAAGGATTTAGTTCCCAGCGAATGTCTTGCGGACCTGATACAACCTCAATATCAATTTCATATTCACCTTTTGAATAGCCACCTGCGTTTAATCTGACATCAAAGTCTTCTGGCCCAATACTATCAAGTAATTTTCTCGCACCATAAACGGTCAAATTAACTAATCCATCCTCAGGTGCAATAAAAGAAATACCTTGCGTATCCGGTACACCATTAATTTTAATCGGAACATTCGTTAACGTCTTGCTTTCCTCATTCTCAACGTCAATTTTTATCGTTAACACCTCTGGACTAACTTTGAACGCTCCTTCAGGAACAGGTACTTTTACCTCGAGTGTTTGATCATTCTCGATATCTGATAGGTTGATCTCTATATTTTCAATCATTTTTATTTTATCAAGGTTTTCCTTTTTTCCATAAACAGTTACTTCCGTTGGCGTTACTTCAAACGCTTGGATACTTAGACCTTTAGGTAAGTTTCCTTTACGGTTGATTTTAAATGGTACCTTTTTTCCAGGTGGACTTATTGGTACTTTTACCTCTACAACTGCAGGTACAATTTCTAGTTTCAGTTCTTCTCCATTATGATCAAATACCTTAAGCGGTACATCCATCTTTACTGTGTCAGTTGCTCCTGCAACATCAACGTATCCTTCCACAAAGCCAATCTTTTGGACTTGTTCTAATGATCCTCTAATCGCAACACTATTTGGTACAGAGATCGGTTGCTCTGCCGTATATCCTTCTGGTAATTTGTCTTCATTGATAATTTGAACTTTCACCGACATGATTTGTTCCACTTTTTCTTGGATCGTCACATCAACGATAGAAGGTTCTATTTTAACAGTTAAATTATCTGAAAAACCACGATGGTTAATTCGCACTTTATGTGGTCCTGCCGATAAATTTTGTAGGTCTACATAGACCTCGTACTCCCCTTGTGCTTCAATCGTTTTCACAATACTGCTACTGCCTTCAAGTTGTACATTTACAGTTTGTGGGAGTCCCGAAACGACGTATTTTTCCTGATTATAATAGACCTTCAGCGGGACATTAGAAAGCTCTTCGTTAGATCTGCTCACCTGCGGCAGACTCCCTATCGGCGCAGGGGTATTACCGGATTCCATATTCACATTGGCCCATAACATTAACGATAAAAACAGTGCGAGAATTCGAATAAACCATGGACTATTTAACCATTGATCAATTTTCATTCTTCTTCCCCCTCCAATTCCAAAGTGATGAGGAAGTTGCTTTCGTAGTCTTCATCGATAATTCTTCTGTTAACATCTCTTTTAAAGTGTCAGCACTCAAATTACGATACAACTCTCCATTTTTCGTTAAAGAAATATTACCAGTTTCCTCTGAAACGATAATTGTAAGACTGTCCGTTACTTCACTTATTCCTAACGCGGCACGGTGGCGTGTTCCCAACTCTTTAGAAATAAATGGACTTTCTGAAAGAGGCAAGTAGCACGCTGCTGCTTTAATTTCATTTTCCTTCACAATTACAGCACCATCATGTAATGGTGTATTTGGAATAAAAATATTGATTAAAAGCTCTGATGTTACCTTAGCATTTAACGGGATCCCCGTTTCAATATAGTCACCCATACCCGTTTCACGCTCAATTGACAACAACGCCCCAATTCGGCGCTTTGCCATATATGTAATCGACTTAACCATCTCTTCTATAGTTTTAGCAATCATTTCTTCCTCAGGAACTGCACTTCTTGAGAATAACCGACCTCGCCCTAATTGTTCAAGCGCTCTTCTCAGTTCCGGCTGAAAAATAATAATAATCGCCAAGAATCCCCACGTTATCGCTTTATCCATTAACCATTGCATCGTAGTTAATCCAAAAAAACTACTTAAAAACCATACTGCAAGGATTACTAAAATGCCTTTTAGTAATTGGACTGCCTTTGTCCCACGGATTAGCATGATTAATTTGTAGATAACAAAGGCAACAAGAAAAACATCGATGGCGTCTCCGATGTAATCTAGAATTGGAAAGTTTCCAATAGGCATTTTCACACTTCCTCTTTTGATAAATTCAGTAATGCCAATAACAAATAACGAACCTATTATAACATATTTTGTATAGGGTTACCTTTTTGAATGAAGTTAAAAAAGCTATCTTATTTAAAAGATAGCTAAATTTCTACTACTTTAAACTTAAACCCGGCTGTTATTTTTAGAAAAGATTGCTGAAAAATTCTTTAATATTGTACCACATCCAACCAAAGAACTGATCAATTTCTTCAATATTGCCAGTTACATTACCAGCAGAGGCTAGATATTTATCACCATTTATAACAACGACATCGCCTTGGACTTCGCCTTCAATTTTTAAATCACCATTTTTTACAAATACATCTCCTACGACAACCTCCCCTTCCGGAACAATTACAGTATTACCTTGAACTTGGAGGTTGTTTTGCTTGGAAACAGATAATTGTGTATCGCTATTCCAGGTTGAAAATATGCTTCCGGTCATTAAAATAACGAACACAGCTGCTGCTACAAGCATTGGATGGTCCTTAAACCATCTTCCATAGGTTACAGTTGTTTTTTCTTTCGGTAGTCTTGCCATCACATTGGCGGTGAAATGTAAAGGAGCCTGAATATGTGTTGTACTTTGAACTAATGCAAGAGCTTTTTTTAGTTCCTGAAAATGGCTGTGGCAGCTTGTGCATTCTTGTAAATGTCTTCTTAGTTGGTTTTCCTCTTCTGCTTTAATTTCTTCATCTAAGAATTTATGCATTAACTCAACATAGGTTTGTGAACATTTCATTTTTTTCACCCCTTTAAACATTCCGTAATCTTTTTCTTAATGCTTCCCTTCCCCTATGTATGCGAGTTTTTACGGTCCCTATTGGTAAGTCAAGGATATCCCCAATTTCCTTTAAGGATAGTTCCTCAATATATTTTAAAACAATAACAGAACGGTACATAACTGGAAGCTCGTTGATCTCTTGTTGAATCCATTCTTGAAATTCAAGGCTTTCTACCATCTCGTCCGGCTGAAGCTCATCGGATGGAATTTGGGAATACATCGTAAGTCCCTCCGTCCCTTCAATTTCTGCATCTAAGAAGTAATCCGGTTTTCTCTTCCGTAACCGGTCAATGGAAAGATTCGTTGCAATCCGATATAACCAAGTAGAAAATTTCCTATTTGTATCATAGCTGTTGATATTAACATAGGCCCTTATAAAAGCTTCCTGTGCAATATCCTCTGCATCATGAGCATTTCCGACCATTCGATAACAAAGCTGATATACTTTATCCTTGAATAGTTCAACGATTTCGGCAAAGGCATTTTGGTCGCCTTTTTTGACTTGTTTTATTCTCTTTTTAATTAAAGTATCCATTTACCTTTTCCCTCCGCAACCAGCGGTTATTATACATACGGTTAACCAGGTAGATAAGTTTCAGTTATATAATAACATTTTTATTTTTCCTTTATTTGTTAAAATTTTCCCCTTACCAGTATAACAAAATATCTTTTCATATGTTTGAAAAATCATAAAAGCGGATATTCATATATGTAATAATACCTATTTTTTGGGAAGGAAGTGGGAGTGTGAAAAACTTTAAAAGTAAGGAGGACTTATTGTTAAAAAAAATCGAGGATACTAGACGAAAAATGATAAAAACCAGTACCCTCTATCCTCTCCATTCTTATGAAGTAGTAACGATTAGTGTAAAATTGGACAACCTTCTTAATGAATGGGAAACATTATATGGAAAGATTGAAAAAAGAAACTTTTAGTTTGATTGTTTCGATTTGATTTACTTTAGTTTTTCTCCAAATAAAGAACCCATTAATGCTACTGCCAATGATGCAGTCATATTTTTCTCATCTAATATTGGATTCACTTCAACAAATTCGGCTGAGGTAATTATATTCGCTTCAGCAAGCATTTCCATAGCTAAATGACTTTCTCTATAACTTAATCCACCAAGTACAGGAGTGCCGACGCCCGGCGCATCACTTGGGTCTAACCCATCAAGGTCAAGACTTAAATGAACACCATCTGTTTTGGCAGATAAATAGCTGATTGTTTCTTCTATTACGGCTGTCATACCCATACGGTCAACCTCATGCATCGTATAAACTCGAATACCTTTTTCACGAATAAGTTTCTTCTCACCATCATCAAGTGAACGGGCACCGATGATAACAATATTTTCAGGTTTCACCTTTGGATTGTAACCGGCAATATTAATTAAATC
>JAEWMK010000131.1 GCA_023457235.1 Bacillota bacterium | reverse complement strand
TTTTCTAATCTTTCCATATCATTAACCATTACAAACACCTCTTTTGAGTAGATGTCTATATTTATAGGTTTATTTTATGATAATGATTCTCATTCGTAATTGACGTAAATCAAATTTTTTAAGTTTTTTATAAAAAAATAAATTCCTATGCTACTTTCTGGACTTAACCTCCTATCTATAGAGTGAAAGGAGGTGATGAACAAATGGCAACAGAGGTTATGAACAGTAGTCAACTTCGAATTGAATATAATCACGGTATGGATTTAGATGGCAAACCTATCTACAAGGCAAAAAATTACAACAACTTAAAAACAACTGCCACACCTGATGATATTCTAAGCGCAGCACTTGCGATGGCGGGCCTTAACAGCACGAATTAGTAGTAGTACAGCGTAACAGCAACTTTAACATTGTTTCAGCGTAAGGAAAGGAATTCAAAAACTAGTGGAAAGGAGGAAACGAAATGAGTAAAAAACTAGAGTTACAGTTTACTAATGTAGCAGGAAAAACGACAACCATCTCAATCGATGACCCGGTCGTGCCAGAAACTGTATCCGCCACAATGGATACCATTATTGCCGCCAATGTCTTTACATCGGCTGGTGGGGATCTCGTTGCAAAAAAAGTCGCACGCGTAGTTGAGCGCGATGTAACGGAAGTTGATTTAGGTTTATAAGAAGAAAGGGAGCTTAGGGCTCCCTTTTCTTGTTGGGGACAGATCACTGGGGCGGACCGGGCCGCGGGTCCAGGGGGGGAGCCAAGGGGTCGGGAACTGTGTCCCACTCCTGCAATGGCACGGGACACAGGGTTCTCTGGTACCATTTGGCTAAGTGCGGGACACAATTCCCGCCCCCACGACCCACCAAACCCAGAGAAATGACGGGCACTCAGACGGAAAAGTAAGGAGGAATCCACTTTGGGACAACTACTGCCATTCATCCAAGATTATGGTTTTCCGGTTGTCGTTACGTTTTATCTCTAGCACCGAATTAAGATGAAATTAGATACACTAAATCAATCAATCCTAATGCCGCCAGAAAGAATGGCTGAACCTGCTTATGTAGCAGATTTGAATACGAAAAAAAACGTTTGATATTTAGGAATAATTATTGATAAAGGGGAAAGATCCCGATCTTATCCCCTTTTCCTATTTCCTTACCTCAAAAAAATAATCCAATACATTTGGCTCTGTTTATATAAATCTTTTTTGATATTTGATCAATGTCCGATTCATGTTACTTGTATACAAAACCCTACAAATCTACTATTCTATAACTCTAAAATATAGCATAGGACAATCTACAAAACTCATAATCTAATAAAAATGTATTTTAGGGAGTGAGTAATTTGAAAAAGTTGGCCTTTCTATCCACATCAGATATATTTTGTGATTTTACTTACAACTTAAGTATAGAAAGCGCTAAGAAGCGTTGTAAAATAATTGGAAATTCCACAAATCAACCTGCACTAATTGTTGAATATTTTCAAAATAGATTTACCTTGAATGATAAATTCAAAAACTTTGTTGCCTTAAATACACTTCATTCCACAAAATTAGTTCAATGTCATGTTGTTCAATTTGAAAATTCAAACGAAAGTGACCGTCTATTAAGAGTATTAAGTAAAAGTTTCTTGGACCGGGATGTACCTTGGGAATTGCGTTATCATCTTATTAACCAACTAACTTCAGAGTATAAATTGAATTCAACGACTATTTCTAGAAAATTAGGACTAAACAAAACGGTCGTTGATAAATATATTTTAGAACAAGGGATTCCAGATTACTTTAAAGAATTGGCTATTCAAAAAGGCTATGGTGGTCCTGTATTAAATACCATTTTTCATGATGCGTATTTTTCAGATGCAACGAAACTAATTCTTTATGACATGGCTGTAAATGATAACCCAAGGCTAACAATCGAAAAATTCAATATACTTAAACGATATTTAAAAAAGGGATTGTTCTTAACCCAAAACGCAATAGATGTAAAACAACAAATTAGAGAAATAGTGGAACCTAAAAACTTTATCGAAACGGAGTATTGGAATTACATTAACAATAAGTATTTTTACTTAACCCCTATAGATTTATTTAATTTAGAAACAGAAGTTCTGTAAAAATAAACACCGGGACGGTCGGCATTTCCATATATTCAGCATCAATCTAATTAATCAAATGTTTAATTAAATTTTTTATTATTTTAGAGTATAATAATCGTCCTGGTGAATCCATATCTAATAAAAAGGCTTAAATAAGCAACAGTCACGTAGCCCTTTCTGGTTGTAGCTGGCACGAGATTAAACAGATACGGAACAGCGTCACATTCATAAAAACGGGACACAGTTCCCGACCCTGTGGCCCAACAACTATGTCCCACCCGGTTAGTCTTCTATTATATTCATTCCATCCTCTAGTACTTCTACTTTTGTTGTTACTACTTTGGCGTTTGCGTTCAAGCCACTCGTCACTGAGACTTGGGAATCAGTTGTTTGACCCACTTCTACTTCTGTTAGTTTGGCACGGCCTTCCTCAACCACATAGACAAATGTTTTGCCGTCTTTTTCTACCAGAGCTTTTGCTGGAATAATGGTGCCTTTTGATTGTTCATCATCAATGAACATTACTTCACTTACCATTCCTGGCTTTAATTTTAGTTCAGAATTGCTAACCAATATTTCGACTGGATAACCCTTTCCCTCTACGCTTACTGGACTTACATTGCTAACTTTACCAATAGAACTAGTGTCAGCTGCTGCTATTTTTACTTGAACAGCGTCACCTACACTAATCGTATTGATTTTTTCAGCTGGTACATATACTAGAGCCCGTACATTACTAATATCTGAAACTACTACGGCTGCAGTTTGTGGCCCTACAATCTCCCCTACCGCACTGTTAACAGAACTTATGGTCCCTGCAATAGGTGAAACGATGGATGCCTCTCCAAGATTGTGATTTACGATTTGGGCAGCTGCTTCGGCTTGTTTCAACTGTTCTTCACTAACCGTTACCTGTGGATTTTCTTTTGCAATTTGCAGCTGTGTTTTTGCATTATTGTACGCAACCTGGGCTGTCGCAAGTTTATCCTGAGTTGTTTTTCTACTAACCTCTACCGACTTCATAGCAGATTCCGCTCTCACAAATGCGGTCTCAGCCTGCTCCAATTGTGACTTTGACACCGCACCCGCCGCAAACAGTTCTTTTGTCCGGTTCAAATTAGCTTGGGCGTCAGCAAGATTTTTAGCAATCTTTTTCTCTGAAGCATTAATT
>JAEWMK010000130.1 GCA_023457235.1 Bacillota bacterium | reverse complement strand
GAAGGGTATCTATTTTTCAGATAAAATTAAGCTGGAATTGTGCCTTAATAGAGTGGATTACTGAATGAATAGGGTAGAATAAGGCTGTTATTGTGCTCTAATGGAGTGGCTTATTGATTGAGTAGGGAAGAATAAAGCTGTTATTGTGCCCTTATGGAGTTACTTAACTGTTGATTAAGGTGGAATAAAGCCGTTATTGTTCCTTAATGGAATAGATTATCCGTTGAATAAGGTAGAATAGTATCGCTATTGTACCCTAATTGGTTTGATAATACATTTAGTAAGGTAGAATAAGCCGTTTTGAGCATTTCATCATAGTAATATTTTGTTTGAGACGTAAAAAAACAGCATGATTTACGAGGGGAGATCTTCATGTACGTTATGAAGCAAAGCGGGTGGATTGAGGTCATTTGCGGAAGCATGTTTTCTGGAAAATCAGAGGAGCTCATCAGACGTATTAGACGGGCGGAATACGCAAAGCAGTCTGTACAAGTTTTTAAGCCGATTATCGATAATCGGTATAGCCAATCCTCTGTTGTTTCCCATAATGGAACCTCTGTCATAGCAAAACCAGTTGAAAATTCAGCCCAAATCATAGAATTAGTAAATCCTGAGACCGATGTTATCGGGATCGATGAAGTTCAATTTTTCGATAATGAAGTTGTTGAAGTTGCACAGCTTTTAGCAAATAAAGGCTACCGCATCATATGCGCTGGACTTGATCAAGACTTCCGTGGGGAGCCATTTGGCTGTGTTCCAGAGTTAATGGCACTGGCGGAATCAGTCACAAAGCTTCAAGCCATTTGTGTCGTTTGTGGCTCACCTGCAAGCCGAACCCAACGATTAATCAACGGAAAGCCCGCTTCTTATCATGACCCTGTCATCTTAGTCGGGGCATCGGAAGCATACGAATCACGTTGCCGCCATTGCCATCAAGTGCCAGGGAAACCTGTTAACTTTATTCAGAAGTCCACTACCAACGTAAGCAGTGGGCTGAATGCAATCTAGTACTCAACTTCAACTCGGTAGAGAAAACAAACATATCCGCCATTATATAGTTAAGTGTGCAATGCAGAGGAAAAGTCCGTCTGCATTTTTATTTTGGATTCTGAATCCCAGTGCCTGTGTGCTTTTAATTTTACTTATAATTACCTGCATTGAGCGCTTTATTTTTTGGCAACCTATTCTTCAGGAGGTGGTGTCAATGAATAAGGCGTTTATTTTTTTGTTGATGTTTATACTTACCGTACTTACTGCATGTGGAACAACGAACAACGATAATCAATTTGGCTTTCAGTCTGAAACCAGTGACACATTAAAAGATAACGAAGAATCAGGGCGGAAGGATGTTTCCTATGTAGAAGGGGAAATAACGGATATTGCTGACCGTAATCCAAACTTTCTAGACCTAAACACTGAAAATGAAGCCCATAATAACCAGGGATCCTACCAACAAAAGTTGCGCGAGATCGTAGAAAGCACGGGTGACTTCGACGCAGGCATGATCTATATCAACGGTCACAAAGCAATCGTAAACGTGACGCCAAAGCGTAATCTATCTAGAGACGACCTTCACTGGCGAACAGACGACCTTGAAAGAAAACTTGCCAACGCCGTCCCACGCTACAAAATTGACTTACGAGTAAACAACAATAATGCATAACAATCCTCACAAAGTGTCCCGTACTCCTTCCCACAAAAAAAGTACTGGACACTTTTCTAACATCCTCATGGGATAGGTACACCGACGCCACTAACGGCACCCCAACGACCCAAATATAATTTCACTATAATTTTGACTAGAAATATCACTTATACTATAATTGAAATGTTATGGACTAATAACTTTATTCAGAAGAAGTCCCCCGCTTCCATGAGTGGAGGGATGAATCGAGTCCGGTATTCCATTCAGTGGGGGTTTAAACACCTACTGAATAAAGTTAAAGCCTCCGGCGGATGCCTCAAATTTTCAGAGGTAGTTTTTCGAGCATAAGATCAAAGACTAAGTACGCCACATCCTGTGGCAACGTCTTTGTGACCCACATCGTGTGGGCCTAAAAAATTTGGGCGCAAATACGCCAAGGCGCATTTGATAGGAGTGACTATGCGTGTTAGACCGTTTACAAGCGATTGAAAACCGATATGAAAAATTAAATGAACTACTAAGTGACCCAGATGTCATTAGTGATACAAATAAATTACGTGAATATTCAAAGGAGCAGTCAGGAATTGAGGAGACTGTTCAAGTTTACCGTGAATATAAAGAAGTTCTTGAGCAATTGAAGGATGCAAAAGCAATGCTTGAGGAAAAACTAGATGCTGAAATGCGCGAAATGGTGAAGGAAGAGGTTTCGGAGCTTTCTGAACAGGAAGAACAGCTAGCGGAACGCATGCGAATTTTACTTTTACCTAAAGATCCGAACGATGATAAAAACGTTATCGTTGAAATTCGTGGCGCTGCAGGTGGAGATGAAGCAGCATTATTTGCCGGTGACCTATTCCGTATGTACAGCCGATACGCTGAATCGCAAGGCTGGAAGCCGGAAGTTATTGAAGCGCACTCAACAGGAATTGGCGGTTACAAGGAAATCATTTTCATGATTAACGGTAACGGTGCTTATTCCAAAATGAAATTCGAAAATGGTGCCCATCGCGTACAACGTGTGCCGGAAACGGAATCTGGCGGCCGCATCCATACATCGACTGCAACAGTTGCTGTTCTACCTGAAGCTGAAGAAGTTGAAGTTGATATTCATGAAAAAGATATCCGTGTTGATACATTTGCATCAAGCGGCCCTGGTGGACAAAGTGTAAATACAACAATGTCGGCTGTTCGCTTGACTCATATCCCAACTGGGGTTGTCGTTTCTTGTCAGGATGAAAAGTCGCAAATCAAGAACAAAGAAAAAGCAATGAAAGTATTACGTGCCCGTATTTATGATAAATTCCAACAGGAAGCACAGGCTGAATACGATCAAAACCGTAAATCAGCAGTTGGAACAGGAGACCGTTCAGAGCGTATCCGTACGTATAATTTCCCGCAAAACCGTGTAACAGACCACCGCATTGGTTTAACAATTCAAAAGCTTGATCAAATTTTACAAGGAAAACTTGATGAATTTATCGATGCATTAATTTTGGATGACCAAGCGAAAAAAATGGAGCAAGCTGAGTAATGAAACCAACATTTACAAAAATACACGAAGCCCTCAATTGGGCTTCTTCTTTTTTAGAAAAACAAAATAGAGAACCTTTTGCGGCTGAACTTTTACTAAGGCACCACCTCGAAATGTCACGGGCACAGCTCTATGCATCAATGCGAGATGAATGGACAGACGAAAAGACAAAGGAAGCTTTTATTGAAGATGTCTATCATTTTGCTAACGGCACACCGGTCCAATACTTAATGGGATATGAATTTTTTTATGGAAGAAAGTTTGAAGTGAACGAGGAAGTGCTGATCCCACGCCCAGAAACGGAAGAATTAATTGAAGGTGTTTTAAAAAGAAAAAACGAGCACTTTAGCGGTTGTTCGGAGAAACTGGGCGCTGTTGATATTGGCACGGGGAGCGGCATCATCGCGATTACGTTGGCGCTTGAGGATCCAGCGCTTCAAGTAACAGCTTCGGATATTGCGGAGGAATCACTTGAAGTTGCTAGGAGGAATGCGCTGAACCTGGTAGCACCATCTATTCGTTTTATTCAAGGTGATTTGTTGACACCATTTATAGAGAGTGGTGAAAAATTCGACATAATCGTATCC
>JAEWMK010000129.1 GCA_023457235.1 Bacillota bacterium | reverse complement strand
ACAAGAAAGAATGCCCATAGTCCTCCATACTGATACCTAAAGCTTTCGTAAGTTTCCCCGGGCCATTAGTAAGATTTTTTAAATCCTCCAACTTTCTTCTTTTTTTCATCAATTCGATTCCGTGATAGGGCTCAACCGCGCGAATAAGCACAGCTTCTGGTGCATCTATTTTTCCACTGACAACATTCACTAAACAATGTGTATGCATTTGGTATGTATAAGCGAGCCCGGCCTGGTGATACATGATTTCCGTTCTTTTTGTTCTTCGACCCCCATAGCTGTGCGCTGCTCTGTCTCCGGGCCCAATATAAGCTTCTGTTTCAACAATGTACCCTGCAGCAACGCCTTCACCCGTATTTTTAATAAGTAAACAACCAAGCAAGTTTCTAGCAAGTTCTAAAGTAGGTACTTCAAAAAACACGTTACCTTTTGCTTTGAAATTTTGCAAAACCAGTTCACCATCCATCAATTTTCTACTACCCAATATATAGTATTAGCCAATATTTTCAAAACCCAATTTAAACAAATGTTTATTTAGCATTATTAAACAAACACTTAATTAACATTTTTTCCAGCAATTAGGTCGCTATTTATAAAGAAATCACTAGCTTTTTGCGTTATAATTAGTATTTAACAAGTTAATAAATCTGTTATCTTAAATATTAAATTTAAAGGTGGACTTTATGAAAAATAAACATAAATATGAGCAATTACATCCGGTGATTGAAAAAATCGCCCTAAATATAGAAAAAGTGATTATCGGCAAGCGGGAAGAGGTTACTTTATGTTTAGTCGCCCTGCTTGCTCAGGGGCATGTTCTACTAGAAGATGTTCCGGGTGTCGGTAAAACGATGTTAGTTAGGTCGCTGGCTAAATCTATCAATGCAACGTTTAAAAGAATTCAGTTTACACCAGATTTAATGCCTTCAGATGTAACTGGAATTTCCATTTATAACCCAAAGGAGCTTAAGTTTGAATATCGTCCGGGCCCGATTATGGGTAACATCGTCCTTGCAGATGAAATTAACCGGACGTCACCTAAAACGCAGTCTGCCTTACTTGAAAGTTTAGAGGAAGGGCATATTACTGTGGACGGGACAACGATGCCGCTGCAGAAGCCTTTTATGGTATTAGCTACACAAAACCCGATTGAGTATGAAGGAACCTATCCACTTCCGGAAGCACAACTCGATCGGTTTTTATTAAAAATGAAAATGGGCTACCCGACGCCTGCAGAGGAAATAAGAGTGTTGGAAAACGTCGCCCATGCCCATCCAATTGATGAACTTCATCCTGTATTATCCATTGACGAACTACTCGATCTGCAAAAAACAGTGAAGAAGATTTTTGTGGATGAAACGATTAGGGAGTATATCGTTGAAATTTCTAATCGCACAAGGAATCACCCGTCTATCTATTTGGGTGTTAGTCCACGCGGGTCGATAGCGTTAATGCGGGCGGCTCAAGCCTATGCTTTTATTTGTGACAGGGATTATGTTATTCCTGATGATGTGAAATATTTGACTCCGTTTGTCTTCGGACACCGTATCATTTTAAACTCTGAATCAAGCTATAATCGTATTTCTACAGAAGAAATCTTAACAGACATTATTGATCATGTTCAGGTACCTGTTCATAAGGAGTGGAGATGATAACCAAATGAAAGTCTTATCTAACCTGCTGAAAATATGGGGCAAAGTGCTACTTTTACTGGCAGGTTCTGGAGTTTTATATGCTTATGCTATGTTTCAGGGGGGCTTTGTCAGTTGGTTTCTACTATATAGTTTCCTGCCTTTTATCATATTTTCCATTCTTTTTGCCTTATACCCAATCCAGCTTTGGAAAGTAGAGAGAAGATTAGATAGTCAGAAAATGTATGAAGCAGGAGACACGGTAAAGGTCCAAATTCAAATTACGAGAAAGATTCCATTTCCGCTCTATTTCTTAATGATCACTGATACGTTTCGGATGGGACAAGGAGAAAAGAAGGTGGTCCGCTTTCCTTTTATGAAAAGAAGAATTCTTGTAACCTATAATCTTGATGAATTACCGCGGGGGGAGCATTTCTTTGAAAATATTACTGTTACTTCAGCTGACTTTTTAGGTTTTATAAAAAAGGAACATAGCTTTAAAGCTGAAAGTAAGCTCATCGTCTACCCGAAGCGTCAACGCTTGAATCTATTTTTCTTAGAGAAGCATGTTGGGGAAGGAGCACTAGCAAGAGGATTGGATTATAAAAAAGAAACGTTTGTGCCAACTACAATTCGGGAGTATCAAAGAGGGGACCGGCTTTCTTGGATTAACTGGAAGGCGACTGCTCGAAAAAACACCTTGATCTCGAAAGAATTTGAAATCATGGAAGACCATCAATATGTAATTGGCTTAGATCGATATCATCTTATTAGTCATGAATCATTTGAGAAGATTGTGCTTTATTCAGCTTCTATAATCAATGAGCTATATAAAGCGGGCCATCCGGTTACACTTATTTCAACCGGAGAGGGAAAAGACCGGAGTATTTTTTCAGCTAAAAAATCAGTAGAGTGGATGAACCAAGTCTTCTATCATTTTGCTATTGTTAAAAATGATTCACCCAGTATGCTTCATCAGGTCGTTGAAAAAGATAAAGCTGCACTACCTGAAAGAGGGACGATTATTCTTATTACGGATAACATTACCCCCCACTTTCTTGAATGGGTTAAGAGACTGGCTAATAATCAACGGAAAGTGGTTGTAGTGCTTTCAATGGCGGATGGCAGCGTTCAAAATTATAGTAATCAATTACTCAATCAAAATATCATTATAAAAGCGATGGATGAGGTGAAAAGTGTATGACCAATCATCGCCGATTTAATCTATATAACATCGTGTTATATCTATTAGGATTTATATTAATATGGGAATGGCTTCGTCCGTTGGAAGTGGTGACGGATACGGCAAACAGTATTTATTTTGTTATCTTTACGGCAATATGTTTTATATTATATTTTTTAAGACTTCCATTCTTGTTATCGATGCCGCTCCGATTTGTTTTATTACTATATATTTTGCATAACCTCTTCTTCGAAGGTTCGTTTTTAGCGATCGGTTGGCTTTCTAGCCTTTATGAAGATATAGTCATCAACACAGAGGCACTGTTTCGTTCACAATGGTTTGAGATGTCAGATTTATATCGCAGCTTTTTATTTCTAATCCTATTGTGGGTTATGAGTTATTTAATCCATTATTGGCTTATTCATGCGAAAAGAATTTTTGGCTTCTATTTGTTAACGATTATTTATTTAGGTGTTTTGGATACTTTTACAAAATATGATGCAGGTAACGCTATCGTTCGAACGATCATTATTGGCTTCATTATGCTTGGAACCTTGCAAATGTTGCGATTAAGAGAAATGGAAGAGGTGAAGATCCGTTCCTATTGGCTGGTCCCATTATCGTTAATGGTTGCACTAGCAATCGTAATTGGGCTAAACGCTCCAAAAGCGGGTCCGCAATGGCCTGATCCTGTTCCTTTTCTTAAAAGTGCAGCAAAAGGCGAATTCTTTGGAAGTTCAGTCAATAAAATTGGTTATGGTGTCGATGACTCCAAGCTTGGTGGGGCCTTTATCGACGATGATACAACTGTTTTTACGGCGGAAGTAAAGAAAGCTCACTATTGGCGTATTGAATCAAAAGATTACTATACGAGTAAAGGCTGGATTATTACGGAAAGCTATCCGAAGACATTCATTGATAAAAATTATATTGATTTAGGTATTTTTGAAAATGTAACGAAAGAAGAAAATATAAGTGAAAAAATAAAGGTAAAAGAGATTGGTGACTACCCGCATATTGCCTACCCATTGGATCTGCGCGCGATTAAAACCGATCAAAATGTGCAATTGTTAATGGAACGTTTTTCAGGTAAACTTTTTGCTGAAAAAAATGGTAACGAGGTTCAATTGGATTCATATGAGATCGTTTATGATTATCCTCTTTTTTCGATAGAAGCTTTAAAGTTGGCTAATGGAGGAGACAATGCCTACATTAAAGAGCTTTATACACAGCTTCCGGAGGAACTACCGGAAAGAGTTAAAGACCTTGCGAAAGAGATCACTGAAAATAAAGCGACAAGGTATGAAAAGGCTAAAGCGATTGAATCCTATTTTGCAGCAAATGGGTTTACGTATGAAACAAAAAATGTACCGGTTCCTGAAGAGAACCAAGATTATGTTGACCAATTTTTATTTGAGTCGAAAAAAGGCTATTGTGATAACTTTTCAACATCGATGATCGTCCTTCTTCGTTCTGTGGATATTCCGTCACGATGGGTGAAAGGTTATACGCAAGGGGATTTTATTAAGGTACTTGATGATGATACTAAGCTTTACGAAGTGAAAAATTCAAACGCCCACTCTTGGGTTGAAGTATACTTTCCAGGTATTGGGTGGGTACCATTCGAACCGACACAAGGGTTTAGCAATAATAACGTATTCACGGAAAATACTGTACCTGTAGCTTC
>JAEWMK010000128.1 GCA_023457235.1 Bacillota bacterium | reverse complement strand
TTGTTGTCCGTACCCTGGCTGCGGTTGTTGCCCATATTGTGGTGGCATTGTTCCTGCTAATGAACCGAAGTCGGCCGACGCATCCGGTGCAGCAGCTCCTAACGGCTCTCCATCACGAGTCTTTTGAACGTTAGTTGATAAGTAGCAACCGACACCCTTTTTACCGTTAGAAAAGTATGCCGCAAAATTGATAGCTACTCTTGCATACATTCCGCTATACACTTCCGTCGGGTCCAATACTGGATTTAGATTGACGTCTACAATTTTCGGCGGTTGATCGATACTGGATGAAGCTGTAATCACCCAATGCCCTTTGCATTCGTCCCCAAAAGGTGTTCCATCGGATTTAACTCCGTCGCCATCATGAACAGGAATAGGTACAACCGGAGGCATTACGCCATTCCATTTATTTGAACGACCTTGCTCCTTAGCCACTTCAATTGCTGCATCGATGCGTTGTTTTGTACCAAAATCGCTTTTCGGAATTAATAAAGTAACACTATACTTTGGCTCCCCACCAAATTGGCTTTCACGAGGTTTTAATAGATTCACATAGCTTAAACGAACTTCCCCAGTTACTACACGAGTTGGATTTCCTTGATTTGTCATTGTTTCATTTCTCCTTTTATAATCGTTATTTGGCATGCCCCATCTTCCAGAGGTATATTGTTCTACATGGTAATCTGCAATATCTCCTATTAAGGCTCTCTCCAAAACGAATTGCATGTACTGCAATAGAAGCCATCTAATGATTCAAATTCTGTTCCGATTCCTTCAATGGTGTCGATAAAGACAATATCATGCTCATTGTTTTGACAAATTCTATGTTGGGCTTTTTTAACTTCAACCGCCCCGATACTTCTTAAAATCCCAACGTTTTTCAAGTGTTCATCTCGGGTATCAGCGCAGTATTGCATTACCATTCTTTTATAAGGGGAACGGTATATGTTGACGATTGTTGCTCCGTCTGCACTGATGAAGCCTCCTTCTGATATTGAGAAAACATAACCTAAATCTTTTAATTTAGAATGATCTAGATCCTTTTTAATATAAACAGCCACCTTTATATCCCCTCTCTAACAAAAATCACTCGCTGCATCAGGTGCGAATGTAACAGCTTTACGTTTATCATCAGAAGGCGCAAGCGTTGGTTTTCCTGTTGACTTCACGACATGACCAGCTTCTTCTAGCAAACTTCTATATTGTTCTTTCTTGAGCACCATCTCAATCTTTGAAACTGTTAAAGGCACGCGTTCATATAGCAGAGCCTCCTCGATGCCGTTTGCTTTTAAGTGTTCAAAAGCATTATCGAGGTTCACATAGTCGCGTGATCCACGACCCTCGACCGCTTTCCATCCTGCAACTTCATTTCCTTTCAAACATTCGGCTAGAGCATATTCTTTTAATGCTTTGACCCACGCTTCGATGTGTTGCCCCTTCACAAGCATCTGCCCCACTTCTTCATTGCTTAGTAGAGGGGGCTTCATGCTTGTAAAATCAGCTAAAGCACTAAACTCTTCCGCACGTGCCCTACACTGAGCTTTTGCACGGCAAAATTTACAATGTTCACCAGGCACGAAATCCCCCTCACCGTTAAACGCTTTTTGGGCAATTGGCTTAATCGATTCACCCCAAGCCAGTAATTCTTCGATAGAGCATGTCCACTCCGAAATGCTGTTAAGCCGCGGCTGTATGATAGCCAAACAGACCTGTTTAATCGGGTACAAGAAACTATATTCAAGGTAAGCACCCAAAGCGTATAGCTTCATCTGTGGGTTATCCTCTGCTAACACAGGAACCCCTTTACCATACTTAAAATCATTAACGTACAAAGTGTCACCGCCAATAATGAGGCAGTCCACCGTGCCGAAACCTTCTGGTGCATAGGCATCGTATTTAATCTTTTTTTCGACTGCCACATATGGCGCAACCGGCATTGCTAATGTGATAGATTGTAAGTATTCAAGATAAGTGTCTGTATGCTTTAGCATTTCCTCTTGATAAAGCTCATGCTTTTTAAACTTATTCAGTCGCCTTGTGAACGTGCTTTGTCCCATCGGCTCAGTAAAGTGTTTTCGTAGCTTCAACTCCCCTATCTCATGCGCCAGTGTGCCTTCTTCCGCATAAGTACTTGTTGTTTCTTCAAACTGTTCTTCCAGCCTTACAGATGGTGTGCAAGCTAACCACCTGCTTGAAGCACTTGCAGATAGCAGCGCATGATCCCTTTCAGCATGTTTTATTTCCTTTGTCACTATATTTTCGCTCCCATCTCACGAAGTTTTGTTGCGAATGCACCGTATTGTTCCTTAGGCAGCTGCATTAAAGATTGAGCTCCAAATGTGGCTAACAGCCCCAATAACTCCTGTTGTCGGCCAGCATCCATTAACTGTGTAGCAGCAACGGCAAGTTGATCCATTGTGTACGTTGGCGCGGATGTCGGTACGCCTTGTGGCTGTTGCTGAACTGGTGCTTGCTGCATAGCCGGAGGTTGTTGTTGCACAGGTGGTGCCGTTGGAACTCCTTGCGGTTGGGTTTGCATATTCATTGGCTGTTGCTGAATAGCCGGTTGTTGAACTGGCACTTGTTGAATAGGAGCTTGGTATTGTTGTGCCGGTTGCTGAATCGGTGCCTGTTGAACAGGTGCTTGATGTTGAGTTGATAAAGTTTCTCCTTTTACATTTGAAAAAGATGCGGCTAAAGATTGAATAGCTTGTACTAGCTCCGGTGCTTGAATTGAAATTGTTATATTCATTTTGAATCCTCCTAGTGTTATAATTTAATATGAATAGAAAGTATTACTCTTGGTCCGATGTTGGCGCATCGGGCTTTTAATGTTTTATGAATCTGCGGCACCAATCGATTCGAACTCCTTGCGCTTGAAGCTTTTTTATTAAAGCATCTAATTTTTCCTTTTTACTCAATTGCAGTCACCTCTTCTCAGTTCACAAATTTTTCCCATTGGCCAGATTTGTTCAGTTCTACAAACAGATAAAAGTCAATTCCATACTTTTCACGTATATCTAAATGCACAAAATCGTTACCTAGCTTCTCTAACTGTTCATCTGTCAAACTATCACCACACTTTTTTATGTACTAACGTTGCTACCGTCAATTTAGCTATCATGACCAACATACCGTCTTGGCTCGGTATCACAGCGCATTAAGTAACAAATACTACCTATTGACTAGGTAATGATTTTAACCACTCATATTTTGACAATGGTTTTTCGGCAGTCTTACAATACTCTTGGTATTCATACTCAACCATTCCCTCATCATGTTCTTCCTCTGACATATTACAAATCCAACAATCACACATTACTAAGCCACCATCCTATTACTATCTAATTCCTTCAATCTTCGAATCTCATTCCGAATTTCAATCTGCAAATCTAGCAATCTTTGAAGCTTGTCCAAGTCTCGTTTAGTAGCTTGGCAGATTCTTTTGATATCTTTCGCCTTCATCATTCGACTGGCAACGATACGGATTTGCATTTACAGTCCTCCAATCTTTTGTAGGATTTTCAGCCTCCTTGTCGAATTACTAGGTAAATAACCCTATAGGAGTGATTTTTATGAAAACTTGTTTTGTTGTATGTCCAATTGGTAAAGAAGATTCTTTAGAAAGAAAACGATCAGATACTGTTTTAAAACACATAATTAAACCAATCTGTGAGACCTTAGACTTCGATGTTATTCGTGTTGATCAAATTCATGATGTAGATAAAATTGACAACACAATCCTTGAACACCTTGAAAAAGCTGATTTAGTCATTGCTGATTTAACTGACCACAATCCGAATGCTTACTATGAACTTGGATATAGACATGCGTTAGGCAAGCCCTTAATTCCTATAATGGAAGAAGGAACTAAAATTCCTTTTGATTTATCTCATGTTCGGACAATAAGCTATGTTACCAATGACTTTGACAAGGCTGAGGGTACAAAAAACAAAATTAGGGATACCATCTTGGCCTTAAATATCTCATCCGATAAAGAAAATCAAGAACTTACGATTCCTAGAACAACGAGTGAATTAACAATTTCTACCATCCCTTACTTACTTGCCATCGAAGATCGTCTAGAAGACATAAAAGCTTTAATCCTAACAAAAAATGATGAGCTTATTAGTAAGATATTTGATATGTCTATAAATCAAATTCAAAAAAATTCTGCTAAACCTGAAGATAAAGCGATGGAAATGTTTTTTTCAACTCTCTTTAAAGAACCAAATAAACTTGAAGCGATAATGGAATTAGCACAAAAATATGGAAATGTTAAATAGCACCCTTTTTAGCATTTTGTAAACCTTTGACAAAGCCCTCTAAATACGCAATATGGGCTTTGTCTCTTTTTTTCTCGTCCAGAACTTTCGTCACGTGCTCATTTATCTGCGCTATTTTAATTTTTACAGTTTGTATTTCCTCCATCCTCTTTCACCACCTTTCAACAAATCTTTTAACCTTTGAACCAATAACCTCCATAATCAGTGAAACTTTGAATCTTTCGATTTGATTCATCAGTATTTTTCGACATTATAGGTAAAAAATTTTGGAGCGGTTAGGCTCCTATTGGTCATTTGATAAACCAAGTTTCCATTATTTTTTCAACTTCGATGTAAGCAGGTTTATACGGGAATTTACCGTTGTTCTTTATGAAATACCAATCGCCCTTTTTGTAGACATCCCGCTTTAAATCTTTCTTCCAAGGGTTCATACC
>JAEWMK010000127.1 GCA_023457235.1 Bacillota bacterium | reverse complement strand
GTTTTTGGGAACAAACAAACATCTAACATTTCTACAATAGGAGCTTTCTTTTTGTTTGTCTACAGGTTTTTTGTCAGCATTTTACTTATTTTGGAAACTGCGCAAAGCTAGTGGGTCGGGAACTGTGGTCAAAAAGTTATACGCGGAAAAAGGCACAAACTTTTATTTGTGCCCTCTTACCTTATATATCTAATTACTAGTACATTAGTGTGGTTTTGCTACTTTTTTATAAGTACCGCTTGAATAGTACGCTATTTTCCTTAGCAACATGTAGGAAAACATCATCTGCTAATTCATGGAGTTTCGCATAGGCAGCGTTCATCGTAGGGCACGCAAACTCCGGTGGCGTAAAATCGTTGGTTTCTTTGATTAAGTACTTAATAATATCTCCGGCGCCATCATGGTCACCTTCTAGTTCAATAATGTTTAAACGGATTGCTTCCCTTTCCTCTAGTGTTTTATCAAGTTTGCGCATTGCAGGGAAAAGCTCCTTTTCCTCCTTGGCAAAATGCTCCTCCAGCTCCATCTTTAACTCACTGAATTTTTTATGCAGCATCAAAACCAGTTCTTTATCATGGTCATAGTGAGCCAGCAAAATCTTATTCAGTAGTTGATCTAATTCCTTTAACAGAGCACGCTCTGGTTGATGATGAATTTCAAGAATAAGGTCGATTAGGTCCTCGTCTGATAACTCAGACACTGGTATTTCCTTGTCAGGTGTTGCTAAATAGTCGTTGTATGCGTTTTGTAACTCAGTAACGAAATCTGCTGTTAGCCCCGTTTCTTCGATAACTGCTTCAAGAGTACGATCCCCTTGGCAACAGTAGTCTATATGCAATTCATTTAGGCGCGTAGTAATGGCAGGAAAATAAGTTACAAGCTCTCCAAGACTCGTTTGATTGTTAATAGAAATAATTTGATTCATTTTAAAATCCTCCTCGTCATATGTGGAAGTTACCTTCGTCGATTTTGTTTTCCTTCTTCCTATGCCTTAATACTAATTCATAACGAGGGGCATAACATTGACCAAGGTCAAATTTTGAAAAAATGGGCCACGGGGTCGGGAACTGTGGCTCAAAATGGCCGGAAATACAGGGTCGGGAACTGCGAACCAGGGAACTGACCCAAGAAAAAATAAAAGGAATTTGCCACATTTAGCAAATTCCGATATCTTTAAAAAGTTTAATATTGTGATAGTACCAATAGATTCTTAAGTACTTTCCCCTTACCCTAGAGTTGTGCTTTGTTTGCCCATGTCCTGCTTCATTTGCATAAATTGGAAATGTAAATCTTTCAATGCTGCAATAATTGCATTTGTTGCTTTCCCATGATAATACATTTGTACAGCTTTTATCGGTTCGTCAATTCCATCTTTAATACTATAACCTCTTAATAGCTTTCCAATAAAGTCCCTACCATGGTTTGTTGCTAGGGTACATGACGCTTCTAGAATAACTCCATACTTGCAATCAATCTCTGCTGTAACTGTTAAATTATCATAAATATTCTTGGCAGCCATTCCTTGCGGCAACCGAGAGTGCCCTGCAATGAAAATTGTTAAACATTTATTCATTTGATACCCCCCCATACCAAAATCTGTAGCTATATCTATAGCTTATGATTCCTTAAATATCTTAAAAATCCTGCTTTTCATTCAGATAATTTTGGAAAAAATTATAAAAATTGGGGGTTACTAATTCTTAATGAACGATTTCTTGTTTGGATGCCTCATAAGGCCAAGCTGGCAGCATTTTAGACAGTGGTTTGTCCTCACGATAACCTAGCACATATTCACCTTGCATAATCGTATGAATTTCCCTTGTTCCTTCATAAATAACAGGTGCTTTAGCATTCCGTAAAAATCTTTCAACTGGATATTCATTTGAATAACCATATGCACCATGGATTTGAACCGCATCATTGGCAGCTTCTAAAGCAAAGTCACATGCTTGCCATTTTGCAAGGGACGTTTCACGCGTATTTCTAACTCCATTATTTTTCAACCATCCTGCTTTAAAAACTAATAACCTAGACATTTGTAGGCCAGCTTCCATCTTAGCGATCATTTGTTGAACTAATTGATGTTTGCCGATTTCTTTGCCAAATGTCTTTCTTTCGTGGCAATATTTAACACTTTCTTCCAAGCATGCCATGATCGTCCCGCAAGCACCTGCTGCAACTGTAAATCGGCCATTATCTAAAGCGGCCATTGCAATTTTAAAGCCTTCTCCCTCTTTACCAACTAAATTTTCCTTAGGGACGCGAACATTATCGAAGAATAATTCACCAGTGTTCCCTGCCCGAATTCCTAATTTTCCTTTAATTGCTTTTGATGAAAATCCAGGCATAGTTCGTTCAACAATGAAACAAGAAATGCCATGATGCTTTTTACTCTTATCTGTGTAGGCAAAAACTAAGAAGTTATCGGCAACATCGCAAAGTGAAATCCATGTTTTTGAACCGTTTAATATATAATCATCGCCATCTTTGACGGCCGTCGTTTGTAAAGCAGCAACATCGGAGCCGGCATTTGGTTCCGTTAATCCGAAAGCGCCAACCTTCTCCCCTTTTGCCTGAGGAACCAAATATTTTTGCTTTTGCTCCTCATTTCCCCACTGTAATAAAGTCATACTATTTAAGCCGGTATGAACAGATACGGC
>JAEWMK010000126.1 GCA_023457235.1 Bacillota bacterium | reverse complement strand
GCTAATAAGTTGTCTTTCACAGACACCCCATTTCGGACTAAAATGACGTTACTAAATCAGCTTGATTGTTCATCGCCATCATCTCCCATACATGGTTGATTGCTGCTACTAACTTGATTAACTCCCCTCTTCGTTTATTATGATAACCAGTTATCGAAGATCTATACATCAGATTTAAAAAAGTTAAAAAAAGTTGTCGATGGCTAGAAGTGTCTTGTCCAAGAAAAATTTGTTAAAATTATAATAACTAAGGAAAGAAAGGATAAAAATAATGTCAAAATTACTTGAAGTTATTGATTTGACAGGTGGATATACGAAAAACCCCGTCATTCATAATGTAACATTTGAAGTAAAAGCCGGGGAAATTGTCGCCTTAATTGGATTAAACGGCGCAGGTAAAAGTACAACCATTAAACATATTATTGGTCTGATGGAGCCAAAAAGTGGTTCGGTGGCTATTAATGGTTCTACATTTAAACAAAACCGAGATGGATACCGCAAGCAATTTACATATATACCGGAAACACCGATTCTATATGACGAATTAACATTGTATGAACATTTAGAGTTGACGGCAATGGCATATGGACTAGGGAAAAGTGAATTCGAAGAAAGACTAACGCCGCTTCTGAAGGAATTTTGGATGGAGAAAAGGTTAAAATGGTTTCCGGTTCATTTTTCAAAAGGAATGCGTCAAAAGGTAATGATTATGTGTGCATTTTTAATTCATCCGAGTCTTTATATTGTTGACGAACCTTTTGTTGGTCTCGATCCGGTCGGAATTCAATCATTCCTCGATATGATGGAAAAATCTAAGAAAAATGGTGCCGGTATTTTAATGTCAACACATATCTTATCAACAGCAGAAAAATATTGTGATCGTTTTGTAATCCTCCACGATGGAAAGGTAAGAGCGCAAGGTACTATGAGTGAGCTTAGGGAGCAATTTAAAATGAAGGATGCTTCATTAGATGATCTGTATCTTCAATTAACGAGGGAAGATTCATGATTGATGCGAATAAGCTTTGGAAACAAAGATTTCAATTATATGTGAAGGATACAAGACGATATTTAAAATTAATTTTTAATGATCATTTTAAATTTGTTTTACTGTTTGCAGTCGGAGGAGGGGCCTATTATTATCAGAACTGGTTGAAGACATTGCCTGAAGACTTTCCGGCAGCTCTAATTATTGCTTTGATTATTGGGATTATCTTAACACAAAGCCCGATCCAAACATTTTTAAAGGAAGCTGATTTAGTTTTTTTATTGCCGGTTGAAACAGAATTAAAGCCTTATTTTCAAAGGTCAATCTTTTATTCCTATATGCTCCAATGCTATGTTCTGATATTTTTCATTGCTGCTCTTGGTCCTTTGTATTTCCATCAGCGCGGGACAACGGCTAGGGATTTACTCATCCTCGCGGCCATATTATTAATAGCGAAAGCCGTCAATATCATGACAAGATGGTGTGTTCAATATTCAACAGACAAAGGGTCGCTTAGGATCGATCAATTTGTCAGGCTGATTTTTAATATTGTATTCGTCTATTTTCTTGTACAAGGTGTTGGTTGGGTCTATCCATTTGTGGTAGGTATGCTTTTATTGCTCCTTTTTATCTATTTTTATCAGGCGTCAAAAGGAAAGGGGATAAAGTGGGAGCAGTTAATTGAAATGGAAGCTGAGCGGATGATGGCTTTTTATCGCATCGCCAATATGTTTACAGATGTTCCAAAGTTTAAAGAGCAAGTGAAACGAAGAGGCTGGTTGAATTGGATGACTAGCATGCTTCCGTTTGAATCGAAATCGACATTTTCACTTCTTTATTCCAGGACATTTTCAAGGACAAGTGACTATCTTGGTATTTACGTTCGCTTATTGGTAATTGGTGGTGTTTTACTTTATTTCTTGCCTTTGGGATATAGCAAATTAGTGGTCCTACTTCTATTTATATATCTTTCGGGATTTCAATTGCTACCGCTTTACAGACATCATGTCATGAAGATATGGATTGATTTATATCCGATTTCGGCAGAAGTGAGACGTTCGAATTTTCTGCAATTGCTGTTTCATTTACTATTGGTAAAAAGTTCACTTTTATCAATCATTATCTTTTTAACAGGGGATATGATCCTCGGGTTTCTGGCGATTGGAACTGGATTTGTATTTACCTATTTATTTACGTTTACCTATGTAAAAAAGAAATTAGTCAAACTAGATGAAGCATAAATATTGAGTTAAGGATGATAGAATCAATGGACCATTTTTTAGCTTTTCCTTTAGAGCAAATTCCACTACTCGTAATCGTGCTTGCGATTGCTTTTTCTGTTCATGAATTTGCACATGCTTATGTTGCTTATCGATTTGGCGACCCGACTGCAAAGAATGCGGGAAGGTTGACCTTATCCCCTTTTTCCCATTTAGACATTTTTGGTACTTTAATGATTTTTATTGCGGGCTTTGGTTGGGCAAAGCCCGTGCCTGTAAACCGCTTTTATTTTAAAAGGCCAAGGCTTGCCGGGGTATTGGTATCACTTGCCGGCCCGTTAAGCAATCTCTTACTTGTACTCATCGGATTTATCCTATGGTACAGTTTGATTTACAGTGGTGTGCTTGATGGAATACCAGAAAATATTACGAATACAATATATCAGTTTTTTAATTTATTTATTTTGTTAAATATTATCTTGTTTATTTTCAATCTACTTCCTTTTCCGCCGTTAGATGGATATCGTGTAATAGAAGATCTTTCACCGACACATATTAGAGCGAAACTAACACAATTTGAAAATTACGGTATTTTATTGTTTTTAATTATTATAATCACACCACTTGACCAATACACGATTACACCGCTTTTTAATATCGTGATTCCGTTTATTTTTTCAACTATTGAGAATATCTTTATGACATTATTCTAATAAAATAAACTTTTGAGTATAAAGTACCATTGTTTTTAAATAGTGGTGCTTTTTTTTATATGAAGTATGTTATAATTCTGTACTATAGCAGTTTGTCGAAATATGTAATTTAAAAAGAATGATAAAGTTGAGTTGAATCAGAAAGGCAGAGGTGGCATCTTTTGAGTAAAAAATTAGATATCATACATAGACGAAACATTTTATTACTTAAGATTATAGCTATCTGTTTTGTAATAGATTTACTCATTAATTTAGTAATAGACCGCTCTATTCTACTAGTTATTGTTCCAACTACAGTAGTGATCATTTTACCTATTTCACTGCTTATTTATTTTAAAGTTTGGATTAAAGAAACGGCCTATATTATTATCCTCACTGTTTATTTGCCATTTATATTTTTAATAGAAAGAGAGCCGTTAATCATAAATTATATTTTTATTTGGGCGGCGTTAACGGTTTCTTCAATCTATCAACGTGCAATGCCAGTGATCGTGAGTTCATGCATTGCTAATTTTTTAACCATTTATTACTATTTTAAATTTAATAATGTTATTTTTGTGGGTTTAGAATCAACCTCTGTTATTT
>JAEWMK010000125.1 GCA_023457235.1 Bacillota bacterium | reverse complement strand
CTATAATACTTTGAACTGCTTTTTGTAAACTTCTATACAGTTCAGGCGCCGTCTTTCGCTCTTGTTCAGTTAGATAAACATTTCGAGAGCTTTTCGCCAAGCCGTCTTCCTCCCGAACGGTTCCAACAGCGACAAGCTCAACCGGAATGTTATAATCATTTATTAACCCATCAACAACCGCAACCTGTTGGGCATCCTTCAAACCAAAATAGGCACGATCAGGCATAATAATATTAAATAGCTTCGTTAAAACAGTAGCGACGCCATCGAAGTGACCTTCCCTTGATTTTCCACAAAGGACGTTTACACGTTTATTGACACTGATATTCGTGGACAGTTCAACTGGGTACATTTCCTCGAGTTCCGGGTAAAAAATGATATCTACACCGGCATTTTGAGCTAGGTTTTCATCGCGTTCGATGTCGCGAGGGTAGGCATCAAAATCTTCATTTGGTCCAAATTTCAATGGATTTATAAAAATGCTGATAACGACTTTGTCATTATTTGTTTTTGCTTCGTTTATTAAAGTCAAATGGCCCTCATGGAGGAAGCCCATTGTAGGAACATAACCTATTGTTTTACCTTCCCTACGGAACTCTTTCGTAATTTGTTGCATTTCTTTAATGGAACGGATTACCTGCATGTCTTATTTTCCTCCGTATAAAGACACAAGCTGTTCTTCTTTCATCGTGAAAGAATGAAGATCATCCGGAAATTCACGTGTCTTTACTTCACTTATATATTGATGAATTGCATTTTGAATAACTGAATTTGCATCAGCAAATGGTTTAACAAATTTAGGAACATGGCCAAAACCATTTTGAATGACATCATGGTAAACCAATACTTGTCCATCTGTTTTATTTCCTGCTCCTATTCCGATCGTTGGAATTGAAATCTCCGAGGTAATTACCTCTGCCAACTGTTTTGGCACACATTCTAAGACAAGCATCATCGCTCCCGCTTTTTCAACTTCCTTGGCATCCTCAACCAATTTTTTAGCTGTTTCGGAATCCTTGCCTTGTACTTTATAGCCGCCTAACACCCCGACGGATTGCGGTGTCAGCCCAAGATGAGCGACAACAGGCACTCCCGCAGCCACTAACCGTGAAATAGTGAAACAAACCTCTCCAGCCCCTTCAAGCTTTAGGGCATGTGCTCCACCATCCTGCATTAATTTCATTGCATTTTTCATTGTGTCTTCTATTGATGTATGATAGCTCATAAATGGCATATCCGTTACGATGAATGTATTTTTTGCGCCCCGTCGCACCGCTTTTGTATGATGAATCATATCCTCCACCGTTACTGGAATGGTGGAATCATACCCTAGTACGACCATTCCTAATGAATCCCCAACGAGGATTACATCAACATTTGCTTCTTCAGCAAGCTTTGCTGATGGAAAATCATATGCCGTCAGCATCACGATCGGTTCGCCATTTGTTTTCATTTTTTGGAAATCAGTAGTTGTTTTCATTAGTTTCCCTCCTCAAGTAGATGAGGGAATGAAGACCGTCATTTCCCTACCCGAATAAAAATCAAAATCAAATGCGCCTTGGCGTATTTGTGCCCAGATTTTTTCGAGCTCGCTCGAAAAACTACCTCTGAAAATCTGTGGCATCCGCCGGAGGCTTTGTTTTATTCAGCTGCTTTTGCTAAATAAAACAAAAAGTCTTTCCATACGGAAAGACGGGTAAGTAATGTGGTTAATTCATCCCCTGTCCTAGTCCGTTTTGTGGATCAAGGCAGTATAAAATTCAATTAATCTGTAACACTTGCATTCAGCGGTGTAGTTCTTACAGATACTACCCAATGTAACATTGCAAGTATAACAGAAAACTGGGGATATTTTCAACTAGTTGGAATATTCTATCAATTAATTCTTGCTCCTAAATTTCAATATCTGCTGAATATATATGGTGAATAGTACCGTTTTTGTCTTCTAGTAATAAAACACCATCATCTGTAATCCCTAATGCTTTTCCTTCGATTGTTTCTGTTAACGTTCTGGCTTTGATTTGTTTCCCAATGCTAACAGCATAATTTTCCCATAAAATTTTTACGACTTGAAATCCATTTTCCAAATAATCCTCATATAAGTCTTCTAATTCTTTTAAAATTGTTTGCAAAATCATGGAACGGTTTAGCTTTTTTCCTGTCTCAATGGATAGGGACGTAGCTGTTTCTTTTAGATCGTCTGGGAAATGTTCAAACTGTTGATTCACGTTAATACCAATGCCGATGATAACAGCATTAATCCGGTCTGCTTCCGCTTGTAATTCGGTTAATATACCTACAGTTTTCTTTCCATTTATTAAGATATCATTCGGCCATTTTATCTCACATTTACAGCCGATGGCCGCTTCAATCCCCCTAACAACACTTACAGCAGCTAGAAGCGTAAGCTGGGGTGCTTGTTGTGGTGGAATATTGGGCTTTAGGATTACACTGAACCATATCCCTGTAAATTTAGGAGAATACCAAGAACGGCCAAGCCTGCCCTTACCGGATACTTGTTCTTCACTGACAACAATGGCCCCTTCTGGTGCACCATCATAAGCATCCTTTAATGCCAGAGTATTTGTTGAAGTAACCGATTCTTCATAATGAACTTCTCTACCGATAAATTTCGTTTGTAGACCTAGCTGTATTTCATTTCCGCTGATTCTATCAGGTTTTTTAATGATCCGATAGCCCTTGCGTTGAACAGCCTCCAACTCAAAGCCGTCCTTCCGCAAATCCTCAATATGTTTCCAAACCGCGGTTCTCGAGCAACCTAGTTTGTCACTAATCAATTGTCCCGACAAAAATTCTCCTTCATGATCTGAGAATAATTTTAATAATTGTTTTCGAATGGAGGATTGCATGTAAGAAGCCACTCCTTTATTTTTTCTTTATTATTTTCTACCTCTCCTTTAACGATAGCCCTTTCAACAAGCTCAATGGTTTTCGAAAGCCAAGGGCCTCCCTTTTTATTAAACCATTCAATTAAATCATTTCCGGTGATTGCCATGTCTTTTCTAGTTACTATTGGTAGGCTCCCGGTGATGGTCTGCAATTCTGTTAACATGGCATCAGACTGCTTTTTTTCTAGTAAACAAAACAACCTGATCCCAGACTTCATTGCTTCCAGTCCATATGTATACACAGTATAACGTAAAAGGTTAGTGCACTTCTTAAGCTCTGCAATCACATTCAAATATAGCCTACAAGTTTTTATTCTTTCATTTGAACTCTTCCATTGTTTAAAAAAGAACTCAATGTCCTCTATCTTAAGAAGATGAATTAATAATGCCCACTGTTCCTCTAAGGTTAGTACTTGTTTCGAACAAAGTACTGAAAATTGTCTTAATTCCTCTGTTTTATTGTCTAGTAGTGGCAGGTAATTATGTATTTCTAATTCAGTGATGAGCATGATTGCCTTTTCGTTTGCCTTCCCAATTAAAAGCTTTTCAAATTCGACTAACACCCGTTCCACTGAAATTTTGGTTAATAATATTGCATGCCTTTCAATCGATTTCTTCGTTACCGGACTGAGTTCGAAATCTAATTGGCTAACAAAACGAATAGCCCGCATAATTCTTAGCGGATCTTCTAAGAACCGATCATCCGGATTCCCCACCGTTTGGATAAATTTCTCTTTTAAATCCTTTTGTCCTTCGAATGGATCGATAATTGTGCCATAAATATCCATAGCGATGGCATTTATGGTAAAATCACGGCGACTTAAATCCTCTTTGAGTGAGGTGACAAACTCAACTTTCGATGGGCGTCTAAAATCTTGGTAATCACCATCTATTCTAAATGTTGTTACTTCATACATTTCTTGATTATGTAAAACGACAACCGTTCCATGTTTTAGTCCTACTGGTATTGTTCTTTCAAATAACGCTTGTACATCTTCTGGTAATGCAG
>JAEWMK010000124.1 GCA_023457235.1 Bacillota bacterium | reverse complement strand
CTTTAGCCTTAAATGATCGCTTTTTAGCATACTCAACTGACTTTTCAGGCGAAACATTTGCTAACCTTATTGATGCTTCTATATAATTTAAATCCCCATTCTGAACTTCTTTAGCAATCCTTTCCTCATAATCTGTAAATCGATTAATTCGTAAAGGCTGGTCCAATGGGCTTTCTACAATGTTTAGTTCATTACGAATTTTAATCCAATCTTTTTCTGAATAGTCAGCTAACCCTTTATTTTTTGTTATCTTTAACTCAACCATTCTTTTAGCAACAGCAACATACGGTGCCGATGATATATCCGCTATTCGAATTACTACTCTTTTTTCCTCTACTTCCTTTTCATAGACTTCTTGTAAAGAATGAACTAAAGAACGTACAAGAGACTCTGGAAGCATTAAAGCAGCAGCGAATCTTTCTGCAGCTCTTTCATGGTCGATATCGTCCTTTACCATTGTATTTATGTCTAATACATGCCACAGTTCATGAGCAGCAGTAAAATACCTTAACCTTAATGATTGACATGTATTTAACAACACATATTTTCTATTTTCACGTTTTATTGTGATTGTTGCTCCATAAAATTTTGAATCCTCGATTTCTTTATATACAATGGATGCCAATTCTTCAATTTTTAGTTCTATACTAGATCCAATGAATATTTCAGAACCAAAATGTTCACTAAGCACTTGAAGAGCAAATGCTTCTCCTACCCGATCTGCCTTACTTACATGATAATTACTCATACCATTAACCCTTTATCCCTTTTTTAAAGATCTCAGTAGCATAATAAATCTCATCATCTTTTAAACAGGAGAAAATAACGTTTTGTAAAGCACTTTCTCCCTCTCTAGTAGAAATCTCCCCTCTTAGTTGAACAGTGTATTCATTCGATTCTTTTTTATTATTTATCAATTCATCTACAGACACACCAAGAACATTTGCTACTTGAAAAATACGTTCTGAAGTAAATGTCCTAGTTCCACTAATCATATGTTGAACTAGGGATTTACTAACACCTAACTTATCTGCTAACCACTGATATGATTTATCATGCTGTTTTAACCAGTTACTAACATAAGCTGCAACTACTGTACTAACACTCATGTGCTTCACCTCTTATTTTTTAATAAAACCGTAGTGTTAATTTATTTTCCTTTTACTTATAGTATACATTATTCATTTCTTTTTGTGTATACGTATACGAAAGACAAAATAATTTAGTTTCAATTTCATTTTCAAATTTCATACTTTACCTCGCACCCCCACATACGGATGCTCAATTACTTTTATTTCCTCATTATTTGTGTGAAAAATATATAATTCACGAGTTTGATTTTCTGCGTGTAACTTCTTATACACTTTCCAAGCAGCATTTCCATTGTCAAAGTCATCAATAACTGACATTTCTTTAATTATTCGTTCTTTTCCTTTTGTTTCTGATTTTAGCGCTTCAATTAAGATACATTTTCACGAATATCCTGATTTTGCGTGAATGTATTCCCCGTGATTTTGGAACACGTTAGTTAAACAACTATGATTGTTTCTCGCACTGTATTTAATAAAACTCGTCCACGACTGTATGGACAGGATTGACCTCTGTTTTAAAATTTCACCTTCTTGGGAATGTCTAACTGCTGTACTTCATCATAGGAAGTAACGTCATTCTCTTTATTCAAATATAACTTTAAATATGCGCCTTCTTGTAACTGTTTTGCTGCTGTGAACTCTACATTGATTTCTTCCCCATTTTCTTTATAAGCCGCACCGGTATACAAGTACCTTTTTATAATTTCACCTGAGTCTAATTTTGTTTCTTCAACTGAATCTGGTGCATTGATTTGATAATAAGCATTCTCTTTTCCCATTCGATTGAAATCGATTTTCCCCAATACGAGAAAGGCTCCAATTAGTAGAACAATGATGATTCCCGTTATAATAACTCCTTTTTTCATGTTCATCCCTCCATATATTCTCGTGTAACTACTTTGTTGAAGCTACGTACAGTGGCAAAATAGTAAACTGTATAGATTATTGAGTAAGCCAACATCCAAATGATAACAGGCATTAGGAAGTCCATCATCATTAATTTGAAAATTGCATCCAATGCCACGCTCCCATGAATGATGCCAAGGATGAGCGGAACAGCAAAAATAACACCGACCTGCCCTTGAATTGTCCCTTTCATATCCTTATTCGATACACCAATTTTATGAAGAATAGCATATTTAGCTTTATCCTCCTCTGCTTCAGTCATCATTTTAAAGAAGATGATACTGCCAGTTGCCACAAGGAAAACTAACCCTAAAAAGCTTCCGACGAAAAGCAATGCACCCGATGATTCAATGGTACCTTTATAATCAGCTGTCGCGCTTGAGAAGTTCTCCGTGGTGGATGCCAGTTTATCCGATAGGGCGACTTGCTTTTTATAATCGGAGACTTGAACGCCTTGTATCAATTTTTCTTCAGAGTTGATCTCATCGTATAGTTTGTCCGGCACGACGAGCGCAGTTCCTCCCAGCGTTCCGGCATTGAACAGCGCTTTATCGTAGAATGCGGCAACCGGATAATCCGCACCGTTGATTGTGATTAAATCCAATTTTTCTGACCATCGTTCATCATAAAAGGCGTCAATTACAAAGACTTCATCTTGTTGTCGCAACTCTTGAATATCTGACCAAGCTAAATTCTTCGCCAACTTTTCGAATGTCGTCTCGTCTATGACGGCATATTCCATTTCATAAGAATCAAGGGGAATACGGACTGTCTTGCTTTTGAACGAGACTTCCGATTCAATGATAGAGGAATTGATATCCTGCTTCTCCCCTTCCCACATAAAAGTGTAGGGACTGTATTCTTGGACACTTTTTTCAGCATTGTAATAAACACCGAACACTGCACCGCCGGATGTAATTGTCGTTGCGCTCAATACTGTAATAATCGTCAATGTTTTCGCATTCCCTCTAATCCGATAAAGAAGCTGTGAGGTTGTCATCATATGAAGACCCCTCCAAGCCCAGCGCGGATTTCCTTTTAAAACGGACAATACATACACAAGCACGCTATGGAACAACAAAAACGAGCCAATCACGGTCAAACCGATGATGGCGATCGGCGTTGCTAAGCCCAACATATCCCATACCTTCGATTCGAGAAAATCCTCCAAGGCAATGTAGTACGCAGCTGCCAATGCTGACACGCCAGCTATCGCTGTGAGTACTCTTGCTTTAGGTACTTCCTCACCCTTCTTCTCTGCATGGAATAGATCAATCAATTTGAATTGGTAAATGATTCGGTATCCCATCAATGAAGTGAATAAAAAAATGATGATAAACACGATGCCTGTATTCATTAACGCATCCATTGAAAAAGCAAATCCTGCAACGATGTCGAGACCCATCAGTTTCAAGAGAATGGTAAGCAATGCACGAGACAGCAAGAACCCTAAAACAACACCGACAACGAGCGACAACAACCCGATTACCATATTCTCGAAAAACAAAAGGTAGCCGATTGACTTTTTGCGTACACCTAATAAAGAATAAAGCGCAACTTCCTTCTTCCTCTTTTTCATGAAATACGAGTTTGAATACAAGATGAAAACCGCGACAAAAATCATAAGCACAAATGCAGATCCACTCATGACTCCTTTGATTTGCTTCGATGTTTCAGCCATTCCGCTAATATCCTCACTATATTTCAACGTTGCAAATGTAAAGTAAATGAGGATGGAAAAAACGGTTGACCCGATATAGAGCGAATAGCTTTTCATATTTCGGTGGATATTTTTCAATGCCAAATCAAATAACGTCATTCGCTTCACCGCCTATTTGCGCTAACTCATCCAAGATCATTTGGAAAAATTCTTTTCGTGTCTTATTCCCACGTAATATCTCCTTTGACAACTTTCCGTCTTTTATGAACAAAATCCGACGGCAAAAGCTTGCTGCATATGCATCATGAGTCACCATCATAATTGTCGTCTCATGCTCTTCATTTAACGAACACATGCTTTCAAGCAAATCTGTTGCAGATTTCGAATCAAGCGCTCCGGTCGGTTCATCCGCATAAATGATTTTCGGATTGGAAATCAATGCGCGGCTCGCTGCGGTACGTTGCTTTTGACCACCTGAAATTTGGTATGGATATTTATCGAGCAAGCTTGAAATACCGAATGTAGCTGCGATTTTCTCCACACGCTTCGCGATTTCCGCGGGTTTCTTTTTAGCAATCGCAAGTGGCAATAAAATGTTTTCTCGTACTGTCAACGAATCCAAAAGATTATAGTCCTGGAATATGAATCCAAGATGATCACGTCTGAAATCCGCTAGCTTTTCTTCATCCATCTTCGCAATATTGTCCTTCCCAATAAATATATCTCCAGTTGTAGGGGTATCAATAGTTGCAAGGACATTTAACAATGTGGATTTCCCTGCTCCTGAAGGTCCCATTACACCGACCTTACATTATCCTTAAATACGGGCGGGTTGCGGAAAATTACTTTATACTTAAGCATAGAAAACATACGTAACTTGAAGGGATGTGCACGATTTGGAGAAGCCACGAATCTTAATCGTTGATGATGAAAGTGATTTACGACATTTAATGAAAACAGCGCTTATAAAGGAAGGTTTTTCGGAAATTGAAACGGCAGGGTCTGTACGTGAAGGTTGGAAGAAATTCGAATCATTCTCACCGGATATTGCCATTTTGGACATTATGCTTCCAGATGGGGAAGGCTATGATTTGTGCAAAAACATTCGGGAAGTTTCCCGGATTCCAATCTTATTCTTATCGGCAAAGTCTGACGAGACAGATAAAATTTTGGGTCTTGCCATCGGGGGCGATGATTATATTACCAAACCGTTCAGCCCGAAGGAAGTTGCCTTCAGAGTAAAAGCCCAACTAAGACGGGCAGGGTATCGCGAATCGGAGATCTCTTCCCAACTTAAAAAAATCACCACCGGACCGTTTTCAATGATTGAAACGGAACCCGAAGTGATGAAAAATGGCGAAGCATTGGAATTGACGGCTAAGGAAATAGGATTGATGGCTTGTTTCATGCATAACCCGAACCAGATTCTAAGCAAAGAGACACTTTTTAAGCGCGTTTGGGGGGAAGACTTTTTCGGTGCGGATAATACGTTGATGGTCCATATCCGCCGCCTTCGCGAGAAAATTGAAGATTATCCGTCAAATCCTTCTTATCTTATAACTGTAAAAGGATTAGGTTATAAATTCACTGTGAAATAGGTGATATAATGAAATGGAAATTGACAGTCCGCTATTTATTTTCAGTCTTGAGCATAGTTTTTATAGTCATTTTCGTTAATTTAGTGGTATTGATAGGCTTACTGTATTACCAGCAGACAAACGGCAATGACAGCTTATCTGCCCAAACCGGTGAAACTTTCGCACGGCAATTTTCCCGGTACCTATCGATTGAAAACGGACAACCCGTCATTTCAGAAGAAGGTGTCAAAAAACTACGGGAATTCGGCGGTTGGCTACAAATACTGGATCAAAACGGGCATGTCGTCACCGCCGCCCTATCGCCCGACGATGCACCTGAACACTACAGTCCCATTGAACTTGTCCATATTTACAAATATATGGATAACAGATTAACAACGTATTATATTGGCGAATTTGAGGAGTACAGCTACCTATTGGGCGTCATAGATTCATCGGAAAGGCGCTTCGTCTTCATGTTTAACATGAAAACTTTCTTTTCCTATGTATCAAAGGCATTCGTCGGCATTACAATTGCCGATTTGCTTATTGCAATGCTCATCGGTTTGCTGTTCAGCTTTATTATCACAAAGCCAGTTTCTTACATGATTGACCGGATTTCACAGCTGAAAGAGCATAATTTTACTATCCAGAAAATGAAACGTCAAGGCATTTTCAAACCAGTCTTTTCAAATTTGAATTCCGTTTCCGAAACACTTCAAGCCCAAGAAGAAGAACGTATGAAGCTCGAAAAAATGCGTGAAGAGTGGATCAGCAATGTTTCGCATGATTTGAAGACGCCCCTTGCATCCATTCAAGGCTTTGCAGAATTATTGCGCGAGCAAGACGTGCCGGATTCGGAGCGTGTGGATTATGCGGGAGTAATCGAACGAAAATCCATTTATATGAAGGAACTTTTAGATGATTTTAATTTAACGATGCGATTGCGCAATCAAGAAATGCCGCTCAATCGAGAAGACACCCACCTCGAAAGCTTTGTTCGCGAGCTGGTCATAGATTTATTGAATGATTCGAAATACAGCGATCACGCAATATCTTTTGAAAGCAACGCACAAAATGTAATGTGGACGATCGACCGGCATTTAATGAAACGAGCCATTTTGAATTTCATTAACAATGCAATCATCCACAACGATAGTAACATTGAAATCACTGTCAGCGTCACAAAAACAGGAATCACAATCGAAGACAATGGAAAAGGCATTGCGAAGGAGGACATTGATCAGATATTCAACCGCTATTATAGAGGGTCCAATACGGAAAACATTCATGGCACGGGCCTCGGACTCGCCATTTCTAAAGATATTATCGAAGCACATGGGGGAAGGATCACACTGACGAGCGATATTAGCAAAGGAACAAAAGTAGAGATCTTCTTAGGTTAAATACGCCTGCCATCCATGCGATTCAAAATTGCGTGTGTGGCAGGCATCGGTCACAATTGTTCAGGGCTTTCATTTCTAAATATTGTTTGTCGTTTTCATCTAAAAACAATTCTGCTCCTTCTTCATAAAGTTTCTTAACAGGCATGTCTCTTACGATGTCCTGTAATTCACGATCAACTTTTCAAAATATATAATCATTCAACTCCGGAATTTGTGATAAATAACTAACCATATCGTCAATGACTTCTTCATCCTCACCCAAACGCCCTATGTCACTTCTTATGATGATGTGGGAGCACTCTTGGAACCTTTGATCGTCTAAATACACCGATTTTACTACTTCTCCTACAACAGACCATATGAATTCTCTTGTTAATTCTTCAAAATCTTTTTCGTAACGGTTATGGAAAAATCCACATCTGCTCATAAAAGATGGTTCTTTTTCTCTACTGTATTCATCCAATAAAACCTCTAACTTATCATAATCATCTGGATTAAATCTCTCTAGAGGAACAGCCAGTATCCAGTAATACATTACTAAAATTCTTTTTCTTTCTATATATATTCAATCTCAATAGCAACTAGAGGTAAATGGTTATCCATTTCACATTTCATACTTTTCTTCGCACCCCTACGTATGGCTGTTCAATTACCTTTATTTCTTCATTATTAGTGTGAAAAATATATAATTCACGAGTTTGATCATCAGAGTGTAGCTTCTTATACACTTTCCAAGCAGCATTCCCATTGTCGAAGTCATCAATTACTGACATTTCTTCAATGAATCTTTCTTTTCCTTTTGTTTCTGATTTTAGAGCTTCAATTAAAACACAACGATCCAGGAAATGCTCACGTACTTCAGACCATTTCATTACAGTGCACCTCCGATTCTTCATTCCAGTTTTACTTTTTATTGTATCATTTTATCTCTCGATTAATTTTCTATTATTCGATAATCCTAAACAAACAGTTTCACTCCATAGAGCAAGCCCGCATGCATTTATTAGCAAAAACTCACTTTTACACTACCTTCCTTTTATGCTGTTGCTAAACAGTTTTTCATAAAATCAAAGATTTGTTTTTGATCCCATGGTAAATCATCACAGTTTGAAGAAACATCATTATTGTAAAGTTGATTGAAGTTATTCAAAGCATTTTCAATTTGTAGTATAGAAAAAGTAGCATTATCCCCTGATCCGCTAACTCCTGCATAAAAATTATCGGCATCAAGTAAACGATAAAGTATGGTAGCATTGTAATTTCCCATGCAAAAACGTACGTAGGTAATTTCTCCTCCGGCTCTATTGAAGCCCAAAATATCATGACCCATTTATTTTCCTTTAAAGTCTTGTATAACAGAAAGGCGGAAAAGTAAATATCTATGAAAAATTACAAGTAAACCTTCCTCCACGATCTAGTCAATATAGTTTTTTTATTAATGTATCTTGCTAAAGAAAACCGTGAGGTCTGGTTATCTGAATTCTTCGTGATAAAGAAATAGTAAAAGCAGCATAACTAATTCAGTCTGAATCCAAATATATCAAGGTTTGAAAGCAATTTTTCCGGTGCGAAAGTTAATTTAATAATTAATCATTTTTCCAAACGAAAACGCACCTACCCTCAAGTAGAAGCTCTTTATTATCACAGCTAAATATTATATTCCCTACTCAGCGAAACCCTAAAAAAAACATAATCATTCTTACAAATCCCTTATAATCAACCTTTTAAATATATCCCAACCACGCAACTTCTCTTTCATTATCCACAGCATTTTTTGTACTTTTTACCACTACCACAAATACAAGGATCATTTCTACCAATTTGCACTTCATTCACTATAGTTTTTGTATTTTCAACTTTTACACCTAACAATCTTTGTACGTCGGAAATATCTTCAGTTTTGTCTGGTTCAATACCAATTATGACTTTCCATCCATTTCTATCACAAAGACTATACACTTCATTTGCTTTTTCTTCAGTAGCAACACGTACAATTGCTGGTCTTTCACTTGTCCCTAACTTTGTCAAAATATTCTCCTCCGATATTTAAAGTAACTCTTTAATTTTTCTTACACATTGTCTTTTATATGCTATAATTTTTTCAAGTACAATTCCATACGGCTTGTGAGGGCGGTCGGCTCATCCCCGATAGAAAGGGGGTGAGAATATGGTGTCATACGATGCAGCAAATCTAGCATTGAATTTCGGTGTGTTTACATTAACACTAATCAGCGTAATTATTGCGCTATTGACACTAAATAAAAAGAAATAGACCCCCTCGCCAAAGGTTAAGGTCTATTTCATGACTAAAAACTTTAAGAGCCGTTCTGCTCTTGCAGCGTTGAATTGTACAAGCCGTTTGGGATCGCCGTCCCAGCGGCTTCTTTTTTATAATTATCTTATCTTTATAATATTATACAACGGAATATTAATCAAAATATTTTTATTTACTGAGCCAAATATATTCCTACCACGCACTCTACATGTGTTGTATGTTGGTCACTAGCTGACTAGTGCAGGAACAATGTTAAACCTATATTGAATTTCAACAGTGCCATCATTATGAACTTCTATCCTGCTTACTAAACGATGTAAAATTTCAACTGTCATTTCCTCAAATTTCAAAAATCTCTCTAATTCATTTTTTAAATGAATTATTTCATTGGCATTATCACTGTTCTCAATAGTAGCGTTTAAATGATATTTTTTATTCATTAAGTTTTCAATTATTTCCCTGTTAGCTTCAACAAAATCACGATATTCCTGCTCTGAAAACTTTTCATTCATATAATGTTTCATCGCTTTATTATTTTCATTTTTCAAATTTTTTATTTGAGTATCTATCGTTTGAATCTGTTTTGTCACTTGATTTTTTGATTTAGCAAACTTTGATTCTAAACGATTCATTAAGTCCTTTTTCTGAACTGTATCAGCTACATGTTTAAAATCATTAAGAAGAATTTCTATCAATGTTTTTTCCTTTATAGAATGGCTTGTACATGCTGTTTTCCCATGCTTATAGTAATTTCCACAAACATACCCTTTCCTTGATTGGACAAACCATAAACTCTTACCGCAATCATGACAATAGGCGATATTTGTGAAAAGATGAATTTTCGCTTTTGGTTTCTTTTCTTGCCTTCTTCTACTTTGCATGTAATTTTGTACAGCATCAAAATCTTCCCTTGAAATGATTGGAGAATGAGCATTTTCATATACAATCTGTTCATCCTTTGGTATTAAATTTCGAATATTGGTTGTTACACTTGCAGTAGTTTCTCGATTTTGAACAAGGTCACCAACATAATGCGGATTGCTCAATATGCACTTAATACTTGAGCCATGCCAATACTGACCTGCATTTTTCTTTCCTGCTATTTGGGCAGGAGTAGGATAACCTTCCCTAGTCAAAGTACGTGCAATAGCATCAAATCCAATACCCTCAAGATACATGCGAAAAATTCGCTTAACTACGTTTGGAGTGTCATCAATACGTATAAAAAGTTTCCCCTTCTTTAGTTCATAACCATAAGGTGGAATTGAGCCTTTAAATTCGCCCTTTCTTGCTTTTGTTATCAAAGCATACTTAATTCGTTTAGATGTTCTTTTGGATTCTTCCTCGTACATCCATGCATAAAGCCCAAACATATCGTCACGACCAGTGATTGTATTGATTGCACCATCTAAAGTAATAATATGAATTTTATTAATCAATGCTATATCTTTTATTTCATAGGAAAGTTTTCCATTTCTTGCAAGTCTAGACAATTCCTTTGCCAATATAATATCAAATTTTCGCTGTTTAGCATCCTGTATCATTTCTTGAAGCTTTTCTCGTTTATCTGTTGTTCCAGATTCTACATCAACATAGAACTTGTAAATATCCCATCCTTGGTCTGAAACATAGTTAAAAAACAAATCTTTTTGATTCCCTAGTGACGTTTCTTGCTCTTTTTTGTCTGTTGACACTCTTATATAAATTGCACATCTCATGACTCTATCTCTCCTTTATCATGAGAAGCAATAGTGGTTATACTTCCATTATACTGTACACTAATATTTTCCTCTATAATTTTGTCAATCTGCATATCGATAATAGGCAATAACATATTTTCTAAAGGGGCTTCTCCACTAAACTTACGAATAATCTTCATGTTAAGCACCTCTTTTACTATTACTTAAAGGAATTGTAATTCATTTATGACACCGATTCAGAATTTATCGATTCTTGTGGGGCTAGATGTGCTATGGATATATAGAAAAGGGGAATATCATTTAAAAATGTTATATATCCCCCTCTTAATGCTAATAATAAGTAAAAATTTATCGAAATCGGTAACCTTAACAGGAAGCCCTTTCTGATAGTATTATATGGAAGAATAATCAATTTTTAGCGGTGGAAGTATTGATTTAGATTCAAACATTTTCAACAGTTGCTTTCTGTTTCCAAAAGTATTCGGTTTATATAGTTCCCTTACTCCACCTAATCCAAATAAACTGTACAGCTTTTTAAAACCAATCGCAGTTTCTACTTTAGTAATAGGATGTGTTGCAACCCATTCATATGTTATTTCTTCCATAGATGGGAATACTAAATAAGGAGTCGTTCTCCTAGTGATAAAGATGAAAAATTCTTTCGTTAAAAGGTCAATCGCCTTATTGCTTTGGGAAAACTCCTTCATTTCATGACGTGCAGGTGATATTTCCATTCGCAATAAACCATCTGCCTGTTGAACAAGGTCTTGTGACCATCTATGAACTACACATTCCTTGGCTTTATCATAAAACATAATTCTTTTGCTCTTGTTCTGAAAAATAACTGTTTCAACTTGATTGTAAACAGCAGTATTCATTCTAGACATACGCATCAAAGCCAACTGTTTTAAATAGTCTTGCTTTAACTTTCCAACATCAAAATTCCAACAAACGTCTACCCTTTTTACTCTCCACTCACTCTTATCAATATCAACAGCAAACATTGATTTTAGTTCTTTATTTATTAAAGAAAAAAACAATTCAATATCATGCTGTTTAAGTAAAGTGATATTTTCACCATATAAAAACTTGGGTATTGAAACCTCTAGTTCCAAATAATAGGCATAATCATTGTATTTAATGTAAGGGAACTTCTCATTCCTTATTTTTGCAACAGTCTTAATCTCGCCAGTTAGACTATCTAAATAAGTAGTGGATTGGACATTACCTTGATTTATAATATAATCTGGATGAATGACAATATTTTCTGCTTTTATTCTGACAGTATCAAACATAACTAAATACACCACCCAAAATATTAATAGTAATTACAGGTGTTACAAGAGTTGGGATATTTTTCAGGGAGATTCATCTTCTAAATCAGATATGAACATAGTGTCTAAAGTTCCATCAAGTGAAACAATATGAATATTATTGCTTCTTGCTGTTTCCCAAATTTTTAAGGATTGAAATGTACTTCGAGTTAGGCGAGAAATTGTTTTAATCAAAATAACATCAAACTTCCCTTCATTCATATCTAATAGAAGTTTTCGTAAATTACTTCGCATATCATCAATACCACTACCTGTATCTACATAATACTTATACAAATCCCAACCTTTTTCAAAAATAAATTTGTCAAATTCCGCTTTTTGTCGTGCCACTGCATTAACATTTATATCCTCATTTATATTAACCCTGATATAACCTACGCATTTCATATGTGAGCAACTCCTTTTGATTCGTTTTTTGCTGACAAAGTTAGTTCTCTCCCATGTGCCCAATGATTATTAGTTCTAAACTTGACAAGCGATAGTGACTTATTGGGGATTAACCCAAAAATTTCCCTGACCACTTTTTTAAAATCATTTGCTATTAATCGTTCTTACTTTTTTAAAATAATTCGATATTTCCATTACATAATTCTTCCTAAAAATCAAAAGGTATAGTATAGTCCACTGAAAAAATGATGAAAAGGATACAACTAAATGGTTAACAAAAGTAAGAGCAGGAACGCTTCATCAACTATATAGAACTGTAAAAGAATGAATATAAACGTCTTCGAAAAATTGATACGATACATTATGCAGGATTGGTGTAGAGGAAGTTGTGAAATGAAATTTCAGATGTGAAGGTAAACGTAAAACAAAAAAGGTTAACAAAGTACACCTATTATAATATATATCTATATATAGTAATTAATAGACTAACCTATATTATAGTAGGTGTAAAAAGTTAACCTTTTTAATTTTAAGGATTAATCAGATAAATGAAATCTTAATTTTATTGGCTTTTAATTCCACCTCAATATAATTTCAAACACAAAAAAGCATGGCTTAACCATGCACTTATACTACTTATCCAATTTTTCAATTTTCTGTGAATCGATAAGTGTTAAAATATCCTTAACAGTTTTATGTACAAGATTTAATTCATCAATATTCCTTTCCAATAACATACTCTTATGTATCTCAATCAATTGCTTTTTGTCCAACAAATCATTATCTACATCTATTTCTTCAAATTGAAATAGTTCCACAGCTTCAATGTCCAATGCATTAACAATCTTTTCTATTGTTTCAAGAGATATGTTTCTGTTCCCTCTTTCAATACCGCCTATATATGAATACTGCAATCCAGACTTTTCTTCAAAGTCCTCTAGTGTCCATCCTTTTGCTTTTCTTAAATAACGTATTCTTGCTCCAACTAATTTTAAAAAGTCAGACATTTACACCACCTCCCAAACAGATTAAGGAAGGTGAATCTCAAACTAAAGATAATTGGATTATAAATTTTATACATTTTTGTACTACGATAAACAATATTGTGATAAAATTTTCATGTAATAAATTAATTACTAGGAGAGGATGAAACTTTGGGTAAGGCATACAATCATACAATAGAAATTGTATTTAAAAGGGATGTTTTCGATTCACTATTGGATAGGAGGGATTGGAAATATATTGATTTACATGGTTATCTAGTAACAAAGTATAAGATTGGTCTTGGATATAAATCGTTCATGAATCTCATAGGTGATAGAGTTGAATGGAGATTATTATATGCGTATATTTTCTGTGAATTTTTCGATGTTGGTTTAAATGATTTGTTTGAAGTGAGACAAATAAAAAAAGCGGATGCAGACACAATTACAAATGATATGGAAGTTCATGAACAACCAATTAGAAACCAAGTCAAATTTTTTAGAGTAGCACGCAAATACGTCTTAGTCAGCAAACTTAAATTATTATATAAGGATAAATGTCAGGTTTGTGGAACTTCTATTAATATTAGCAACACAAAGAGATATTCCGAATGTCATCATTTAAAACCGCTTGGGCATCCCCATAATGGTGTTGACAACCTTAATAACATGATTGTAGTTTGCCCAAACCATCACAAAATGTTTGATAAAGGAGCAATTGCAATACATCCTATCACCAATCAGATATATGTTTTTGAGGGGAATAATTATAAAGAAGCAACCGATTTATCCTTTTACCTAAACAAGGAAAAACACTCTATCAAAAAGGAATTTTTTGACTACCATTGGAATAACATTTTTCTACCAAACATTGAGTCAGCAAAAAAGGTTTACAAATTAAGGAAAAGAAAGGTAGGAGTTTATAATGGGGTATGACCCAATGAACAAAAGTGAGGTATTATTGATAACCGAAAAATTTATTGAATTGTTAAATGGCAAATCACAAAAACAATTTCATTCTGAACTCGTAGCTGAATGGGGTTTAGATTGGGCATATGGCTCATTTAACAGTAAGATAAAAAATAAAACAGAATGGTACTTAGTTCATGCTTATGCTATTTCAAATAAACTAGGCGTTGATATAAAAGAATTATTCGAATTAAAGATTAAAAGCTAAATTCAACATAGGGATTCAAGTTTAGGGGCTAATTCCCTAAACGTACATAAACATAATATAAAATAAAACCTCTATACAAATTCCTCTACTTCTTAATTTTTTCCATATTAGTAGTGACGAAAGCCTTTCTATAAAGTACAACTCAACAGCAAACGAAATAAATTTCAGAATAAAACCTTTCCTTTTACAAATACTTTAAAGAAGTTGCTAATTGTAATATTCAGTTCAAATTACAATCTCTTTTTCCAAAAAAATAAATCCCCTCTAATATTTTAGAGAGGATAAATTAACCACTATTACTTCCCATTTCATTTTAATTCTAACAGTGAACAGCACTCAACATGACTAGTATGCGGAAACATATCAACAGGCTGAATGTATTCTACTTTGTATGCTTTATTTAAAAACTGTATGTCCTTTGCAAGTGTCGATGGGTTGCAGGATACGTAGATCATTCGTTTTGGTTTAATTTTTAAGACTGTTTCTAGAAATTTTTGATCACAACCTACTCGTGGTGGATCGACTACAATGACATCTGGATGCCAACCTTCTTTTTCCCATTTTGGTAGCCAGTATTCTGCTTTGCCGACGGCGTAATAAGTATTTTCCAAGCCATACTTGGCTGCATTTTCACGTGCGTCCACAATAGACTCTTCTATCGTATCCATCCCACGAATTTCAGATGCACCCTTCGCTAACCAAAGTCCTATTGTTCCTACACCACAGTATGCATCCACCAATTTTTCTTTTCCAGTAAGCTGTGCAGCTTTTTTGACCTCATTATAGAGCTTTACAGTTTGAACTGGATTCAATTGAAAGAATGCTCTGGCAGAAAGTTCAAACGACAGATCACCTAACGTTTCTTGAATAAATTCTTCACCTTGCAGATGAATCGTTTCATCACCAAAGATTATTGAGGTCTTATCCCCATTTACATTTTGGAGGATGGAGTTTACTTCTGGAAGGCGTTTGTTAACTTCTGCAACGAAATCATCTTCTGCAGGAAATTCTCGTTTTGTCGTAACGAGAACTAATTGAATCTGTCCAGACTCAAACCCTACTCTCGTTACGATCGTACGAACAAAACCTTTCCGTTTCTTTTCATTATAAATTGGAATATTTAAGTCTTCTAAAATTTGTTTAACAATTTGTGTTACTTTATTTGTACTCGGATGCTGAACCATACAGTCAGATATATCTATTAACTTATGGGAATTTAAGCCGTATAAACCTGCCAACACTTTTTGCTCATCACGCCCTACTTGCAGTTGGCTTTTATTGCGGTACCCCCATGGGTCTTCCATTCCAATTGTTTCACGAATATCAAGCTGCTCAATGTTTAGTTTTGTATGTCTTTCGAGGGCTTGGATGACGATATCCCGCTTCTCTTTTAACTGCTGCTTATAGTCTAAGTGCTGCAGCTGACAGCCACCGCATTCATCGTAAATCGGACATAAGGGTTGAATTCGGTGTTGGGATTTTTGACGAATCTTTTTTATTTTTGCTTCGGCAAAATTGTTTTGAACCTTTGTAGCTTCAGCTACGACAATTTCCCCCGGTAATGCCCCTTGGACAAACACGGTTTGTTTTTTGAAGAAGCCGACACCTTCCCCATTGATTCCAAGTCTTTTAATTGTCAGCGGAAATTCCTGCCCAACCTGTAGTTGGGACATTTTATCTGATCTTTGATCGTTTCGTTGATTTGGTTTTTGCTTTTGGTTAACCATTTTTTTTACTCCATTTCAATATTCTCTGTTCCTATTATGATTTATTTTTTACATTCAGGCAAATGGTTGGATAAAATTCAAAAAACCAGCATTAGGATCATGCCTAGTACTGGTTTCAATGAGCCAGAGTTCCCGACCCTATGGCCCAATTAGTCCATAAAATTCTGATACAATAACGGCTTAGGCATACTTTTCTCCAACATTAAATCATCAAGGCTTTTGAACGTATAGCCATCTTCTCGCAATTTATCGATTACTTTTTCTAATGCTTTGGCGTTATCCTCTGACACTGTATGTAGGAGGATAACCGCCCCGGGATGGATTTGATTTACGATATTATCATACGCATATTTCCAGCCTTTTTGATTATTTATATGCCAATCAACAAATGCCAACGACCAAAATACGTTTACATATCCGTGGTCCCCTGAAAGTTTTAATGTTCTTTCGCTAAAAATTCCTCTTGGTGGACGTAGGTACATCATATCTGATTTTCCAGTTATTTTTTCATATTCTTCCTCTACGAGCTGTAATTCTTTTTTCAAGCGAATATCACTAACTTGCGTTAAATCAGGATGGTGCCAAGAATGGTTTCCAACGATATGGCCTTCATTCACCATTCTTTTTACTAAATCTGCGTTTTCGGTTAAGTAATGGCCTGTAACAAAAAAGGTTGCTGGCACTTTTTTCTTTTTTAATATATCTAAAATATCAGCTGTAAATCCATTTTCATAGCCGTTGTCAAAGGTTAGGTAAATGTCCTTTTTTGATGTATCCCCTAAATAGAATGATCCGTATTTTGCAAGGATTGATTTAAAGAATTCTCCTGCATCTGCAGGTTCATGGTTACGACTTTTTTTCATTCCCCAATGGATTGGGTTGTTTGGAGGTGTTTCAGCCTGTATCGTATTAAAACCACCAAAAAGAAATACAATAATTGTAACGATTTGGAATGCAGCTTTTTTTGCACCTTTCATTAAAAATGCCTCCTTATTTGGCAAATCTATATCTATATTTTTTGAAAGGTGGATACTTTCATACCAAACATCATTTTCCATTAGAAAAGCGGAGGCGACCTGTTTGGAATGGGACAGAGTTCCCGACCCCTTGGCTCCGCCACCGCCCCCGCGACTCCGAGCCACGGAAATGGGACACAGAACCCGACCCTCTGACCCAAACGAGACACAGTTCCCGACCCTTCGTCCCACAAAAAAAGAAGAGTACCTTGAAAAAGATACCCTTCCCTTAAAATGTATATTTAGTTAAATACTTTTTCTTTAAATTGTGCAAGCTTTTCAAGAGATGATTTGTCCACGTCTTGGTGTAAGCTGTTTCCGTGTGAATCCATTGTTACAACGGCTTTAAAGCCTTTAACGCTTAAATGCCACATTGCTTCTGGAATACCGAATTGTGTTAGGTCTACACCGTCGACAGATTCGATGCAATCTGCATAGTATTGAGCAGCACCACCGATAGCATTTAAGTATACACCACCATGCTCTTCTAATGCCTTCAATGTTTTAGGGCCCATACCGCCTTTACCGATTACAGCGCGAATACCGAATTTCTTCATGATGTCGCCTTGGTAAGGCTCCTCACGAATACTTGTTGTTGGTCCCGCAGCTTTAACATGCCATTTACCTTCGTCGTCTTTTAGCATTACTGGACCACAGTGATAAATGATTTGACCATTTAGATCAACTGGTGCATCATGATCATTTAAATAATGATGGATTGCATCACGGCCTGTGTACATTCTGCCATTGATCGTTACAACGTCACCAACCTTAAGTGAACGAATTTGTTCCTCCGTGATTGGTGCTTGAAGTACTACCTCACGTGATTCACTTGCAGTTTCAGATGCAGCTGCAACTTCCTGCCCGACTTCTTTTGCAAAATCAACGTCATCACCTTCTTGGTAATGCCATTCTTTAATTTCACCAGTTGCAGGATCAATTTTCACACCTTGACGGCGGTATGCCCAGCAATTGTAAGCAACAGATACATAGAAGCTTGCAGGAATACGGTGCATAACGCCAACTTTACAGCCTAATAATGTTGTTTCACCGCCAAAGCCCATTGTTCCAATACCAAGCTTATTAGCATTTTCCATTACGTACTCTTCAAGTTTACGTAAATCTTCAACTGGATTTACATCGTCAACGTTTCTGAACAGTTGCTCTTTTGCAAGATCATAACCAGAGCTGCGGTCTCCACCGATTCCAACTCCTATAAATCCAGCAGAACAGCCTTGACCTTGTGCTTGGTATACAGAGTGCATAATGCACTTACGGATACCATCTAAGTCACGACCTGCACGTCCAAGACCTTCTAATTCACATGGTAAGCTATATTGAATATTTTTATTTTCACAGCCGCCACCTTTTAAAATGAGGCGAACATCGATATAATCTTTTTCCCATTGTTCAAACTTAACAACTGGTACTCCATCACCAAGGTTGTTCCCGCTGTTTGCACCAGTAAGTGAGTCTACAGAGTTTGGGCGAAGTTTCCCATTTTTAGTTGCTTCTACAACCGCTTTACGGATCGCTTCTTTAATTTCTAACTGATTAACACCAACAGGAGTCTTAACTTTAAAAGTAGGAAGACCTGTGTCCTGACAAATCGGTGAAATATTCTCCTCAGCCATCACAATATTATTTGAAATCGTGTCTAAAGACATTGCCGCTCTTGTACCGGCACTTTCGCTTAATTTAGCTTGGTAAATAGCGCGACGAGCATCTTTTGGCAGCTTTGTTGAGGTTTCAACTACTAAATTGTACATGCTTTCAAATAATTGATTCATACTGTTCCCCATTCCCCTCTTTTTTGAAAAATAAACAATTCTGAATACGCTAACTAACTTCCACTCCCCATTATAATACTTGTCATATTTTTTCGAAAGCCTATAATAAGAAAAGCATAAGCGCCTTGCTCATCGCCGTACAAACTGGAGGGGACAACGACAGCGATATAGGAAACTTGAATTGCGTTAGCAATTCTTAGTTGACTTATCGTAGGGAGGAGTCCTGAAGTTTGCTAGGCGATAGGCGCTGGAGCTAGACAATGACCAGTTCACTTACCAATCTGGTTTAAATTGAGTGATTTTTCCTTGTAGGTCATCAAGCATTTCCAAAAGTCGATCAATATCATTTACATCCGCTTCCTCCGGATCGAGTGAGTCCAATACTTTTAGTAAAAGATTTAGACGATTCGTTAAATATTCGATCTGTTGTTTTTTATCATGTATCGCATTACCCATGTTGTTCGCTCCCTTCTTATCTGTTTTTAATCTTATCCAATTGCTGTTTTTTTGACAAATAGAAAAAATAAAAGGACTTGTATCGAATTTTGAAATCCTCTACAGGTCCTTTTGTATAGGTGAAGTTCATTTAGGTGTATCAGATGTTACGAATTTAAATGACAAATGATCTTGAACTGGAATCCATGCCCCAATCCCTTGTTGGGTTACGTTCTTAATATTAAGCTTCGCTTTGCTGCCTTTGAATTCAAGATAAACTTCACCAAATGTGACTTTTCCTTTTTCATTAACCGCAGGGGCAAACGCATATAAGTAACCAAGCTTTTTAGGAGTTACATTATATACATGCTCCTTTTTCGTGCCTTGCCCAATAACTGTGTCAAATGCTAATGGCAGTTCCGTTTTCTTCATTGCTGTTAGCATCTTCATTTTTTGATCTTCTTGGGCATTATTGAT
>JAEWMK010000123.1 GCA_023457235.1 Bacillota bacterium | reverse complement strand
TATAAGTTTTATTTTACTCGACTATTAATATGAAACACATTAACTGATTCACCTATTATATCTTCAAGGCGTTTCTTAAACTCTTTTACAACCTCTTTTGGATTTACCGTTGTATCAAACCAATCTGTATCCACAAATACAGCAAACTCATCATTTATCAAGTAGCCTTCTTCTGACTGATCTCCTTTTATAGCCATTTTTGTTGTTCCTTTTACCGAATCTAAAATGTATTTCAGCTCATTCATTTTTACATACTTTTGCATTGGGCTTTCCTCCAAATTTAGTTTTCTCTATGCATTTTTGACTAATTAGGTCTCCCACCTATTATAAATTTAAGTATTTTCTTTTCTTGTTTTACAACTAAATAAATATATTATATAATGAATTTGATATAAAAAATATACACATATTGATATTGAATGTATTTTGTTATTAGTAAGATGCCATTCTTTTTTAAAAATTTCTTAGTAATAGTAGGAGTAGAGATGTACGTAAAACAAACCGGATTTATACAAATAGACTTATATATAATCATAAAAGAAATGGATGATCCTTATTCACAAATCCCAGAAGAACTTACTTCAGATCTTGTAACTACGCTTGCAAAATACGGTGTTGTAACTGATGGTTTGTTACTCTTTTTTGAAGACGACTGTGAGAAATGTGAGAAGAAGGATATTTTGCATAAGTCTTTGATTGAGGCTGGTAAAAGAATTGCAACAGAAAATCTATTGGCAGATCAGAAAAAGCAATAGAAAATATAAGACCATTTTTTTAACCACTACTGAAGAGGGGTGGATCGATGTTTTTATTTAGAAACGATAACGGAAAGATCTTTTTAGAAATAAATATAAAATACCCTTTTGATGATTTTTTCACATTAGTTTATCACATAAAACGAACAACAAAATTAGATTTAGTTAGAACAGAAACAAAGCAGATAACAAAAGATGGGGATTTGTTAAACTCGTATAGAATTTACTACACAGATACAAACGAAGAGATTGGCATAATGATTAAGGATAGTTCTTATTCAATTCATTTTAGCAATTTTATTACACTATCTGATGTTCTAGAGAAGGAAAAGTATATGGAACTGGTGAGTAAAGATGTTAAAGAAATTAGAATAAAAATAACTACTAGTAATGAAACCGATATGTATAAAGTCAGTTTTGATAATATAAAAAAATTTTATTTAATGGAATCGACTTCACAACTTTCTAAATATCAAATAAAAAAAATCCTCGATGGGAAGCGCTCGTTAAATTATATAGAGATTAGGCTATAAACATATTGGTAGATATCTATTTTACCTACTGGTCAACGAAATTATATTTAAAAAAGGGAGAGAACGATATGGAAATATATTCAGGAAAGTTAACTATTGAACTTGCTACACTTGTAGAATCTTGTGAAGAAAGCGACATGAAGAATAAGGCACATGAAGGATTAACTTCGGAACTGATGGCCGAACTTCGCACAATACTTGGTGCTGCCGGATATATGGCAGGAGCCATTCGCGCAACTTTGGAGAAAGTTGAGAACGCTAAGCCAAGTGATGTTTCCATGATTAGATCCCACGTAGAGAAAGCCAAGAAAGAAATTAATCACGTTTATAATAAAGCAAACAGTGTAACAACCAAAATTGAATAAATTTCGGTGAATTAGAGAGTATGTATTATTCCGCAAACCGCCTTTATTCTATTTATTAGAAAAGAATTTAAAGGAAAAAAATACTATTGAAATATAATGTATATTGGTTTATTATAAATTCAACTTAATAATACAAAAAGGGAAAACCCCAATAAATAAATTTACACATTAAATAAATGTGTAGGTTTGTTTGTTGGGGTTTTTTTCGTTTATTAAGAAATACAAAAACTAGGAGAGTCATAAACATGAACAAGCAATATGCGTTTAATCAAATTATGGAGGAAAATGCAGTGGAATTACAAGTTAACCAAATTAATATGGAATGTGAATGTGATAATTTGTTTGATAAAGGAGTATCATATCAATTAAAATCTAAGACCTTGCATAGTAAAGTACTTTTAGGTGACGGTGTACCGTATGGATACCAATACAAAAAATATCAGTTGGTTGTTGATCCAGCCGAAGGTATTATTTTAGCGACAATAATTACTTTAGCAAAAGAAGGTCGTTCGTTAAGGGAAATATGTACATTGTTAAATAATCAAGGAATAAAAACTAGGAAAGGCACAAATTGGAATGATGCTAACATAAATCGTATTGTTAAATTAACTATTGGTGGTCGAGGGGAATATATAACTAAGAGTACCATGAATAAAGAAAATTCCCTGATTAATAAAGAAAGTAACCGAATGCATGTGGATAATGAAATGACTGCAGCATATTTACGAACTTCATCATATAGTAAGAAGGACTATCGTATAAATGTATTCGATGGTATAAAGTTTTATGAGGATAGAGGTTATAGTGGATTGTCCGATCCATTTACACGTCCAGCAATGGCTGCGTTGCTAGAGGATGTTCAAAATGGAAAGGTAAAAGAAGTGATCTTTTTGGAATTAAGAAGTATCAGTAGAATTGAGAAAGATTTCTTGAAAATTATTGAGATACTACAAAAATCTAGCGTTAAATTAACTTATCTAGGGAAATAAGTGGAATTTTGTAAAGGTTAAATATTTTATCTGATTTTTCTTCTAGACCTGTATTATCTGCTTTAATAAAAGATGTAAAAAGGGGAAGGTCAAAAAATTAGAGATAAGTAGTTTTTCTCGTTTAAGTAGAAATGCAGAGGACCTTGTTAAAGTTATGAATATTATTCTGATTGATAAAATTAATATTAAAGGTGGTACATTAAGTGTTTAGCGAAAAATATTCTCTATATTTCATGGATGAGGGCCATGAAGAGAACTATGAAAAAATGTTAAAGGACTTTCCACAAGCGAAGGAATATAGCGATTACCATTGTGCAATTTATATTGTTTCTTTACCGGAAGTATATAATAAGATTGATGGGAATGCAGGTAAATATCCGTTTGTATGGGTTAATGCTGTAGAAGAAGTATTTACGTTAAGGCATGACGAGGAAAATGGCAATAAGTATTTATCTTACGATTTGAAAGTATTGAGGGAAAAGGGGGGTTCCCCTGACTATAGCGATGCATACTATTCCTTGTCTTCCTCATACCAGTCAATAGTTAAGCTCGGAGAAGAGCTATTTGGTGGAATGCATCAGGGATTCGAACTAATGGATGCAATTGCAGAATTTGATGATAGTCTTTATAAAGTGTTTATGCAGGTATTAAAAATAAGAAGAGGTAAATATGGCGTGAGGGGATTGAAAGTAGAGATTGTATAGTTGTTATTATTATAAATTTAGTAGTTCTATAAATTTCACCAGCTTAACGCGAATAAAAGGAGTAAGTAATTAAGATAAGACGTTCTCTTTTGAATCACAAAAATTGAATTCGCAACACAAATAAGGTACGAAATCGCAATGATTTTCGTACCTTATTTTTTACTGATTTATCAATGTTTTTGTCTATTTAGCATATAAAATCGCAACCTAAATCACAACATAATTTTAATAGTGGGAATAGATGTTCCCACTATGGGAAATACTATGATAAAATGGATGTGAAATACTATGTCAAAATGAGAGGTTTGAACTACATGACAACAAAACCATTAGAGTTCATCAAACCTAAAAATAAAAACGCTAAAGATGTAAACTGGAAAATCTCCGAAAGAACCAGAGCTATCGTTTCTTATTACGCTGAATACTGTGAATACACCGAAGAAGAGGTTGTCGATGAATTCCTTCAACGGAACTTGCTAAAAGATGACCAATTTATCGAATGGGTAAAATCCCTCCGTAATAATAAGCGTATGTTGAAAGCCATTGGAATAGAAGAAAATGAGTAGGTGATTTATTTGTCCAAGTTGAAACAGCTACTTCCGCAATTTCATGATAAAGTCGAAATTACTTGCCCTGTTAGTGATGATGAAATACTGGACAGGCAATTACAATATCCACTCCTTGCTCCTATGAAGTTCGCTAAACGGTATCATAACCATTTGTACGAACCTGTTTTGTTTTTATTGAACGGTCATGAATACAAGATTCAATACAATCACTGTACCAATCCATTTTGTGAGTCTTTTGGATTACAACAGGAACGGTTTGAAAAGGTAAAAAATAAACCTTATCGCTATAAGCTACAAGGTAGCAAAAATAGAAGAACGAAACACATCGTATGTAATGACCTCCCTATTGTCACAAAACTACCAAAAGCAACACTTAATTGCTCGACAAACATTTTTTCCAATTGGGCGGTTACTGAGGAAATCAAACGTCTTGTGGAGCTTCAAACTGTCATTGAAATAGAACCAGAATACACTTTTCATAAAGATGATTGTAAGTATGATGGGACAACTCCTTTCACCGAAAAATCCTATTTTTACAAAAGAGGAAAAAGTAAAAGTAATTCGCAAAAATATCAATGCAAAGAATGTAAAAAATACACCAATGTATTACCGATTAAAAGAGAATCAACTACCTATCATCAAAAGCGAAACGATATACTCCCTCTCTTTTCCAAGTTATTGCTAAATAAAACTTCGGTAAGAAGAACCTGTGATATGTTGGAAATCGGCATGAAAACTTATTACACCAAATTGGAATGGCTCTATCGCTGTTGCTTGGAATTTTTAGATAAACATGAAACAAAAGGCTTTCAAGATAAAGCCTTTAATGAAATA
>JAEWMK010000122.1 GCA_023457235.1 Bacillota bacterium | reverse complement strand
GTCTAAGCTTGCTGCTCTCAAAATATCCACCGCCTTTTTTAGGATGGGTTCTTGTTCCGCCATTTCTTCCCACCTCGTATCATCTTCATTTGTTAAAGTGAGATATTTTATACAAACTATAAAGATTTAGTTAATTCATTAACTGCTTAATTTCCTCTATCGCTAATCCAGTCACCTTTTCAATTTGTTCGAACGTAAATCCCTCTTTAAGCATGTTACGGGCAATTGCCTTCTTTCCTTCTGCAAGTCCTTTCTCATGGCCTTCGGCTCTGCCTTCTTCCCTTTCGCGCTTTGCCCTTAACTCAGCCTCGTATTGGGCAGAGTAAGCATCCAACACTTCCTTCAACCTTGTTTCGTACTCCAACCATTTATTTTTATCCGCACTAAGATGCTCCCAATCTTGGAACGCTTCTTTAAGGGTGGAATCACTCATTGCAATTTCCTCCAATTCTTTATAGATATCCTCATAAACTTTCTTATTTTTCCGATCAACAATTCCTAGTAGCAATAGCCATCTAGCCAATACGTCATCCCGTGGATTCAGCCTTTTTTGTTTCCAATCTTGGAGTATTTTGGCATTTCGATAAAATGCATCTCGAGCACACTGGTGAGTGGGAATTTTTCTTCATCTTCATATAAATGAAATGTCGTATGAAATTTATCTGTTTCTTCATTAAATGACACGAAATTCAAAATATTTATCGTGATCACTGGTTTCAGTTCAATTTCTGTTCACGTTCCTTCTACTGTTAATATTCGCCATGTAATTATATAGCTATTGAGCGGGATTACCAAATTAAAAACGATGTACACATTCCGCACATCGCTTTTTCAAATCCCCATTAGCAATTTAGTTCCTTTGCTAACTTTTCTATTTTCTCTTTGGATAATCCAGAAGTGCGCATAATAATCTGAATATCCACACCTTCTTTTAGTAAATTACGTGCCATTTCAATCTTTCCTTCGATCTTTCCTTCTTCAATTCCATCACCACGAATTGATACGATATCCTTTAATGCCTTCTCACGTGCTTCGTATTGCATTCTTGTTTCTGGGTCTAAGCTTGCTGCTCTCAAAATATCCACCGCCTTTTTTAGGATGGGTTCTTGTTCCGCCATTTCTTCCCACCTCGTGTCATCTTCATTTGTTAAAAAGTGTAGCCATTTAGCCATCCGATCATTCGGGTCAAGCCTATTTTCTTGGAATTCTTTTACAAACTTTGGCATTTCAAAGAAGTGTAATTGAATTAAATCTGGGAAGGTCTCAAACGAACTTTCTTCCATTAAACGATATGAGCTACGATAACAATCTGTAGTGAAGAATGAAAAATCCAATAGGTTGATTGTCACAACTCTTGTCAGCTTTCGATAATCCTCCCCTTCACCTAGTTGCTCTTCATATAACTTTGCTCCGTAATACAAGGAGCGTTTATGAATATTTTTTTGATTCGTTAATTGTATTTCCACATTCACAAAACCATACCCAACTGCCCTAGCCTTCACGTCCAGTATAACCATCTTATCCGCTATATTCGTCTTGTTTGTGATTGGATTTTGAATTTCCACCACTGCTAAACTTTGTCCCTCAGGAACATCGAGAACATCATTTAAAAAGGCTAGCAGCAGTTCCTTAGATTGATTACTTTCGCTTCCAAACAGAAGTTTGAACATAAAATCATTTTTGGGCTTTAACCAATTTATAGGAACTTGTACGGGCATCTAGTTCAATTCCTTTCGTACCAATTCATTATCTTTATTATATCATGTTTCATGACATTTTCTGAAAAATCTGTATGTTTAATAGGGATTTTTATTTTATATAGTACTCTTAATATTATTTTGACAATTAAAAAAGGCCATCCAACAGCCGTATATCAGCTTATTGGATAGCCCTTTTTTAATATCAGTTTTACAACGGAATATTTCCATGTTTTTTCTTAGGTCTTGAATCCTTTTTATTACGAAGCATTTCGAGCGCTTGGATCAGTTTAATTCTTGTTTCACGCGGATCGATTACATCGTCAACCATACCGCGGGATGCTGCTACGTATGGATTTGCAAATTTATCGCGGTATTCATCGATTTTTTCTTGGCGTTTTGCTTCTGGATCTTCACTTTCGTTAATTTCCCGGGCAAAGATAATGTTCGCTGCACCTTGAGGTCCCATAACGGCGATTTCAGCATTCGGCCACGCATAGACGATATCTGCACCAATCGATTTACTGTTTAGGGCCACATAGGCACCACCATAAGCTTTACGTAAAATGACTGTAAGCTTAGGCACTGTCGCTTCTGAGTATGCATAAAGAATTTTCGCACCATGGCGAATGATACCACCATGTTCCTGCTTAATTCCCGGGAAGAAGCCTGTTACATCTTCAAACGTAATGATCGGAATGTTGAAGGAATCACAGAATCGAATAAAACGGGCTGCTTTATCGGAAGAATCGATATCTAAGCCACCGGCCATGACCTTTGGCTGATTACATATTAATCCAACAACTTCACCCTTGATTCGTGCTAAACCGATTACGACGTTTTTAGCAAAGCCAGCCTGAATTTCCATAAATGAATCTTTATCAACGACTTGATCAATTACAACCCTTACATCATACGGGCGAACGGCATCAAACGGGATCGCTTCCGTTAAATCAGGACGATAGTCTTCTTCATTTTTGTATTCTGTCATCGGTGGTTTTTCTTCATTACTTTGTGGTAGATAGCTCAACAAACGTCGTACATCATTTAACACTTGCTCCTCATTTTCAGCGTGAAAATGAGCATTACCACTAATAGTATTATGAACTTTAGCTCCGCCAAGGTCTTCAGCTGAAATTTGCTCACCGGTAACTGTTTCAATTACCTTAGGTCCAGTGATAAACATTTGGCTCGTTTTATCAACCATGAATACAAAATCTGTAATAGCCGGAGAATATACCGCACCACCTGCACACGGTCCCATGATTACTGAAATTTGCGGTACAACACCTGAATAGATGGAATTTCGATAGAAGATATGTCCATATCCATCCAATGATAGAACACCTTCTTGAATTCTCGCACCACCAGAATCATTTAAACCGATGATTGGCGCCCCGTTTTGAACGGCAAGGTCCATAATTTTAGAGATTTTCTTCGCGTGCATTTCACCTAAAGCCCCACCAAATACAGTGAAATCCTGTGAAAACACGAATACTAGTCTTCCATTTACTTTTCCGTAACCAGTTACAACACCTTCACCTGGTCCTTTTTGATCGGCCATCCCGAAGTCTACACAACGGTGGTCAATAAATGGATCTGTTTCAACAAAGGTACCTTTATCCAATAACAAGTCGATTCGCTCTCTGGCCGTTAATTTTCCTTTTTCATGTTGTTTCTCAATGCGATCATCACCGCCACCCATTTCTACCTCGCGACGGCGGTCATATAATTCATTAATTTTTTCATAAATATCCACGTTTATTGCTCCTCCTTTTGCGGCTTCTCACATAATTCATATAATACTCCACCAGTGGATTTAGGATGCATAAAGGCAATTTGTGCACCACCAGCACCGGTTTTTGGTTCATCATTGATCATTCTTAAGCCTTTTTCTTTAATTTCTTTCACTCTATTTTTTATATCATCTACCCCTAGTGCGATATGATGAATACCTTCTCCCTTTTTCTCAATAAACTTTGCGATCGGGCTTTCATTATTTAAAGGCTCTAAAAGTTCTATTTTTGATTCACCGACCTTTAAAAATGCAACTTTTACACCTTCAGATTCAACTTCTTCAATTCCTAATAATTTTAGTTTTAGATGTTCTGTGTAAAGTGGTAAAGATGCTTCCAATGATTTAACTGCAATCCCTATATGGTCTATTTTTTTAGCCACTTCTTCTTCTCCTCCTTAGTTTTTAACGCCCATTGTCGTACTTTAATAATTTCGAGTTTTCCCCTCCTAATTCCTGCTAAAAATATGAGAATTTACAATTTTTTATCTAATTCGACAACAGGTTCCCCCTTGTCCCAAACTATAGATAAAGGGTACAATAAATTTATAACTGTTTTTACGTGTATAGGAGGCGCTATCATGAATCGTAAAATGATGAAGATTATGGTGTTTTTAATGATTTTCACAATGCTGTTAACTACTCTTTTAACTGGAATAAGCTTCTTAATGTAATTGAAAAAGGGCTGCCGTTTTGCAGCCCTTTATTGTAGAAAATATTTTAAGTTTTTTGGAATATCTTGGGGAATAGCACCAAATGCTTGTCCTAGTTTATTAAATGATAAATCAGATGAAACAATCGCAATTTGTGTACCTATTGGTATTTGAGCGAAAAGCTCCTCCACTTCTTCGTTGTACATCCTGACACAGCCTTGGGTAATATAACATCCAATTGAATCCGGATTATTATTGCCGTGAACCCCATAAATTCTTCCGTTCGTGTTCTCTGCATCAAAACCAATCCATCTTGAACCAAGCGGATTTTCTTTCGCGCCACCAGGAATATTCTTCTTTCGATAATATGGTCTAACAGCCTTTACCGTAATGGTAAATTTCCCAACGGGTGTAAGGTCATCCTCTTTGCCTGTTGCTACCTTATAAATCTTTTGTATTTGTCCTTCATTAATATAGGCTAATTTATTTGTTTTTTTGTTAACGATCAAAAAAGGATCGCCAACAATTGGATTTTCACCTATCGGCCATAATGGAGACATTAATAAAATAAAAACAATCAAATTTGAAAGCATAGGTTTTCATCCTCAAACTGTTTTTGAGGTTAGTTTTTACTAAATGCCCCTTTTCATACATCACTGTCTCGATAGTATCTTTTAATATTCAGGTATTTTTCGAGCTCCCACAAAAAATTCAGCAGAGAAGCACGAATTTCAAATTCTTCCCGTGTTTTTGGCAATTCCATTTCTTTAAACGTTCTTTGCAAGTCCTCTAATTTCGCTAAAAAAACACTCGCCGTATTGTAGGAAGATACAGCATCCGCTATTTCGTCAATTAAATCAGCTATCATTTTTGAATGAACCATTGATATTTTTAATGATGTGACAAGCGGCAGCATTCTTTCGATTACTTCGAATTGCTTTTCCCTCATTTTAAAATAATTGAAGTAGGCATCATCATATCCAAGAAAGCGGTTCTCAATATGTAATACAGCAAAGGCCTTAGCCTCTTCAATGATTTTATAGGATTCCGTAATTTCTTTCCCACCCCAAAGGTGGTCCCCTTCTTTTAAATAAATTGATATTTCTTTAAGGATTATCCTATATTTCTCTTCCAATTGCTTTTGAAGCTGAAGAAGTTTATCTTCATTACTTGGCATATAAAGGTTCATGATTAACGCAACACCGATCCCAATAATGATAGTAATAATCCCATTTACAATCGCTTCCCAAGTCATTTCATTAATCATATAAAAATGAAGAATAATAACGGAACTAGTTACGATACCTTCTTTCACATTTAAACGGACTGTAGTTGGGATAAAGAGTAGTAATAATAGGCCAATGACAATCGGATAATAACCGATCCCTTCAAAAAATACAAAAGAAAATACGATACCAATGAGAGCCGCAATAAATCTCGCCCAGGCAGTTTTAACCGACTTTTTTTTCGTTGTTTGAATACATAGCATTGTCAATATCCCAGCTGAAGCATAGTTATATAACCCTATATACTTAGCAATCGAAATCGCTATTACAACGCCAATTGCTGTTTTTAACGTTCTCGAACCAATTTTAAACATAAAGGTTCTCCTTTTTACTATTCGTTAAGCACATTATAAACGAAAAAGAGGTGAACCGAATCACCCCTTTTTCAAGTTTCTTCAATTTTTCAAAGAATTTTATCCAAAAATGACTTTGCCCGCTCGGATTTTGGATTGGAGAAAAACTCTTGTGGCGGTGCATCCTCTACAAGAACGCCATCAACTAAAAATAAAACGCGGTCAGCAACTTCATTTGCAAATCCCATTTCATGGGTAACAATCGCCATTGTCATCCCGGTATGGGCCAGAGATTTCATAACATCCAAGACCTCTTTTACCATCTCAGGGTCAAGCGCTGATGTCGGCTCATCAAAAAGCATCGCCTCCGGCTCCATCGCTAAGGCTCTTGCAATCGCAACACGCTGCTTCTGGCCGCCTGACAAGCGGTTTGGATATTCGTCGGCCTTCGCTAATAGTCCTACTTTATCGAGTAATTCCCTTGCTTTCTTCTCCGCTTCTTCCTTTGATAAACCTTTTACCTTCATTGGAGAATAGGTTAAATTTTCTAGCACAGTCATATGCGGAAATAAATGAAAGTGTTGAAAAACCATTCCGATTTTTTGTCTGACTTTCATGATATTCGTTTTTGGGTTCGTTATTTCATCATTGCCGAACCAAATCTTTCCTTCAGTCGGGTCTTCTAATTTATTTAAGCACCTTAAAAAAGTAGATTTTCCAGAGCCAGATGGTCCAATAATAGCCACAACTGCACCATCATCAATGGTAGTTGAAATCCCTTTTAAAACTTCTAATTTACCGAATGTTTTGTGTAAATTTTCAACCTTAATCACTGCGCTTCATTCTCCTCTCAAACTTTTTACCAAGAAGAGTTAATCCCATTACTATCACATAATAAATTAATCCTGCTATAAGCATTGGCGGTAAAAAGGAGTAGTGATCTCCACCAACAATATAAGAGCGGCGCATAATATCTGTTACTCCAATAACGGAGACAAGAGCAGACTCTTTTGTTAAGGTGATAAACTCATTCATCAACGCAGGCAGAATATTCTTCATTGCTTGTGGTAAGATAATATCTTTCATCATTTGGCCATAAGGAACACCAAGCGCCATTGCTGCTTCACGTTGTCCTTTATCTATCGCTTCAATTCCAGCACGAATAATTTCCGAAACATAGGCGCCGGAATTTAACCCAAACGCTAAAACTGCTGCTAAAAAAGGAGAAATTTTATAGTCGATTAATTGTGGTAAACCATAGTAAATGATAAATAGCTGTAAAATTAGCGGTGTGCCTCTAAATATAGATGTATAGGCATCTCCCAACCATTGGAGGATACCAATTCTTGATATTTTAAAAAGACTTAATATAATTCCTAGAACAAATCCTAATGCGATCGAAACAGCGACAATTTGTATAGTGACCCCTATCCCTTTAACAATATAAGGGATGGAAGGAATAATCGGCCCAAAATCCAAACTAATGACACCTCATTTCTTATAAATCAAATGCGCCTTGGCGTATTTGCGCCCAGATTTTTTCGAGCTTGCTCGAAAAACTACCGCTCAAAATCTGAGGCATCCGCCGGAGGTTTTAACGTTATTCAGCATGAATAACGTTAACAAGAAAAGCGGCAAACCCACTGATTAGCCGCTTTCGTTTATTTTTTCTATTATTTACTGTATTTACTGAAATTATTGTTCTCCACCGAACCATTTAACAGCCAATTGTTCGAGTTCCCCATTTTCTTTCATTTCAGCAATTACTTTGTTAAATTCAGCTACAAGCTCGTCATTTCCTTTTGGAAATGCGATTGCAAATCCATTTTCTTCATCGCCTTCAAGTGTAAATCCTGCTAAGTCTTCATTTTTTTCTAAGTATCCTTTAGCAATAGCATCTTCAAGGATGATTGCATCAAATCGTCCTGCTTTTAATTCTTGGACAATCTCAGGAACCCTGTTTCTGCTTTCAATTTGAATATCAGTAGTCTCTTTAATTTCTTTTGCTTTATCTTCTTGAATTGAGGCTGTTTGAACGCCAACTGTTTTACCTGCTAATTCCTCAACAGATTCAAATGGTGCTTCATTTTGAAATACGATCATTTGGTCAGCTGTATAATAAATATCAGAAAAATCAACGCTCTCTCTACGTTCATCCGTTGCAGACATTCCTGATAATACAATATCAACTCGGTTAGATTTAAGCGCCTCAATTAATCCAGCAAAATCCATATCTTGAATTTCTAATTCGTATCCAAGTTTTTCAGTGATTGCATTGGCTAAGTCGATATCAAAACCGATAAAATCTTCGCCTTTTGCTGTATCTACAAATTCAAATGGCGGAAAATCTGCTGATGTTCCCATTTTAAGTACTTTCTTTTCTGATGCATCACTACCAGCGTTATCAGCAGGTTGTTCAGTATCTTTACTACCACCTTGTCCACAGGCAGCCAACAGTCCAATTAATAAAAGTGACATTAAAGCATAACTAAGTAATTTTTTCAAAATAACTTCCTCCTTTTATTTAAGTATGTAATTCTAGTTGTTTAAAGGTTAATAAATATAGAATTTGATTCATATTTATACGTTAAGTTGAATTTTATCATGTTTTAGCCGGGAATCAATAGGTTTTTAAATAATTTCAAAATAAAAATATTTCAGAATAATTAACAAAAGGAAGACCAGTTGGTCCTCCCATGATGTTTAATTTTTAAATTTCTTCACAATGCTTTTCAAAAATGCCTTGGAGTTTTTGAACAACTTCTACTGGCTCTGAGCCCTCGATTTCATGACGTTCAAGCATTGCGACACATTTACCATCTTTCATTAATGCGAAAGAAGGTGAGGATGGTGGATATCCTTCAAAATACTCGCGTGCTTTTTCAGTTGCTTCTTTGTCTTGTCCTGCAAATACAGTAATCATATGATCAGGTACTTTATCATAATGGATCGCATGTGCTGCAGCTGGACGTGCTAAACCACCTGCACAACCACATACTGAATTAACTAATACCAACGTTGTACCAGATTGTTTGAAAGCTTCTTCTACTTCCGCTGGCGTCTTGGCTTCTGTGAAGCCAGCAGCCACTGCTTCCTTTCTGGCATTGTTTACAATGTCATTCATGAACATATCATAACTCATATTCATCTATTTCACTCCTACCTTTTTCCAAGATATTAGAAAAACACGATATTTGCCCACAATGGCAAATGTCGATGTATTTTCTTATACTATAACCCTTAAACATTTATTCCTTCTTATAGTATAAAATAATAGTAGCAATTTATAGGATTAGAAGCAACTTTAATACACTTTATATCTTTTTCAATGTTTATTTCGTAATTGTCTGGGTACTATAATAATAAATCTAGGCCCCATACCCCTAGACTCCCTAGATTTGAAGGTGAGTTACCCCCATCACTCACCTTCTTTTTATTTGTTAAATAAATACCCCATAATCTAAATGTTGCGCCCTAAATGATCGAACATGCAAAGCTAGCATAAAATCATTAGTTTCTCACGATGTTCGATCAAACCCGGTCACAATCATTTATCTTATGGAGTATAAGTACCTCATTCTATTCTATTTCTTTCTCGTATTGATCAAATAAATATTTTACAGCTTGCGTTACAGGTTGTTTACCAGTGATGACTGATCGCTCAGTTTCCGGCAACACTTTTTTCACTTCAGGATGATTAAAAAATTTCTGTTCAAGCTGATCTTTAATCATTGCATAAATCCAATCTCTTACTTGTGAGTGTCTTCTTTTTTCTAAGACACCGGAGGCTTCGATCGTTTTTTGGAAGCTTTTCATTTCCTCCCAAATCGTATCAATACCCCTTCCATAATATCCTGAACAAGTGAAGGCTTTTGTTTCCCAACCCTCTGTCGCCGGTCTGAGGTAATGCAAGATTTGATTGTACTCTTTTTGGGCAATGAACGCTTTTTGCTCATTATCACCATCCGCTTTATTTACGATGATAATATCAGCAAGTTCCATGACACCTTTTTTCATGCCTTGTAACTCATCACCTGCACCGGTTAATACAATTAAGGCAAACATATCAACCATTGAACGGACAACTACTTCACTTTGGCCGACACCAATTGTTTCAATCAAGATAACATCATACCCTGCAGCCTCGCATAAAAGCATCGTTTCCCTTGTTTTTCGGTTTACACCACCAAGAGTCCCGCCTGATGGTGATGGGCGAATAAAGGCATTTTTCTCTCGGGATAGCTTTTCCATTCGCGTTTTATCACCAAGGACGCTTCCGCCTGTAATACTGCTTGAGGGATCTACCGCCAAGACAGCAACACGTAATCCGAGATCGCATAGATAGCAGCCAAGTGCTTCTATAAATGTACTTTTCCCCGCACCTGGAACACCAGTAATCCCAATTCTAAGCGCCCTCCCGGTATACGGAAGAATGCGATTTAGAATTTGTTGCGCCTTTTCGATGTGTTTATACGCATTACTTTCCACAAGCGTGATCGCTCGGGCAAGGATTGGGCGATCATTATTTAGGATTCCATTTACAACTTCATCAAGAGACAGACCCCGTTTTACAGGCATCTCCGGTGGTGTTTGTGGTTTCGTATTACTATAACTAATGCCGTCATGACCACCTTCCACACCCTTCATTACCTTTGTAGTAAAGCCTTTTGTTGCATTTTCAGGCACCCATTCTGGTCTGTTTTCCCGGTTATCCGTCATAAATTAAAACACATCCTCAGTCTCAATAGTACGGCGATTGATTTCTTCCATTACCTTTTGCGCGGATACAGGAATAACCGTACCCGGTCCAAAGATGGCTGTTGCCCCTTGCTCATACAAATATTCATAATCTTGGGCAGGAATTACTCCACCACAAACAACGATAATGTCTTCACGACCTAAACGTTTTAGCTCAGCCATTAATTGAGGAAGCAATGTTTTATGACCTGCCGCAAGGGAACTCATTCCAATTACATGAACGTCGTTTTCAACTGCTTGCTGTGCTGTTTCCTCCGGTGTTTGGAATAGCGGACCGACATCGACATCAAATCCTAAATCGGCAAATGCTGTTGCAACAACCTTTGCTCCGCGGTCATGTCCATCCTGTCCCATTTTCGCAACCATAATACGTGGGCGTCTGCCTTCTCTTTCTGCAAAGTCATCTGTCATCTCTTTTACATTATTAATAACTTCTTCGTCACTAAACTCAGTTGAATACACACCACTAATAGAACGAATGACAGCTTTATGACGACCTGATACCTTTTCAATCGCATCAGAGATTTCTCCTAAAGAGGCACGCACGCGTGCTGCATCAACAGATAACGCTAATAAATTCCCTTCACCTGTTTCTGCTGCTTTTGTCAATGCTTCAAGTGCTGCTTGTACTTTTGCTTCATCACGATTCTCGCGAAGCTGTTTTAATCTTTCGAGCTGCTGCTCACGAACAGCTGAGTTATCAACCTCTAAAATATCAATTGGCTCTTCTTTATCTAGACGGTATTTATTGACACCGATAATGGACTCTACTCCTGAATCAATCCGAGCTTGACGACGGGCAGCAGCTTCTTCTATTCTCATTTTTGGAAGCCCGGTTTCAATCGCTTTCGCCATTCCACCTAACTTTTCAACTTCCTCAATATGATTCCAGGCACGCTCAACTAGTTTTCCAGTTAAATATTCCACATAGTAGGAACCAGCCCAAGGATCAATAACATTACATATTCCTGTTTCGTCTTGTAAATACAACTGTGTATTACGAGCAATACGCGCTGAGAAATCCGTTGGCAAAGCAATCGCTTCATCCAATGCATTCGTATGCAAGCTTTGAGTATGTCCAAGTGCTGCTGCCATTGCTTCCACACAAGTACGGGTTACGTTATTAAATGGATCTTGCTCGGTTAAGCTCCAACCAGATGTTTGCGAATGTGTACGCAATGCTAAAGATTTTTGATTTTTCGGATTGAATTGCTTCATTAATTTAGCCCAAATTAAACGACCAGCTCTCATCTTCGCAACTTCCATGAAGTAGTTCATCCCAATGGCCCAGAAGAAAGATAAGCGAGGTGCAAATTTATCAACATCAATACCTGCTTTTAATCCTGTCCGAACATATTCCACACCATCAGCCAGCGTATAGGCAAGCTCGATATCAGCGGGAGCACCAGCCTCCTGCATATGGTATCCGGATATACTAATAGAGTTGAATTTAGGCATGTACTGAGATGTATACTCAAAAATGTCTGCAATGATCTTCATTGACATTTCCGGAGGATAAATATAAGTATTACGCACCATATATTCTTTTAAAATATCATTCTGGATTGTTCCAGAAAGCTGTTCTGGTTTTACCCCTTGTTCTTCAGCAGTCACAATGTAGAATGCCATGATCGGCAATACGGCACCATTCATTGTCATTGAAACTGACATTTGATCAAGCGGAATTCCATCAAACAGTATTTTCATATCCAAAATAGAATCGATGGCAACCCCTGCTTTTCCTACATCTCCTACTACACGCGGATGGTCGGAATCATAACCACGGTGGGTCGCTAAGTCAAAGGCTACTGAAAGTCCCTTTTGTCCTGCCGCTAAATTCCGGCGGTAAAAGGCATTACTTTCTTCGGCTGTTGAAAATCCCGCATATTGGCGCACTGTCCAAGGACGAGCAACATACATCGTTGGATAGGGGCCCCTCAAGTACGGGGGAATACCAGGCATATAATCCATATAATCGTTATCAACAATATCTTCCTTCGAATACACCGGTTTCACTTTGATTTGTTCATTTGTAGTAAAAAGCAGATCTTCGAAAGAGCCGTCAATTGTCGTTTCCACTTGTTTTTTCCATTGTTCTGAATCAACCTGAGATCGTTCTGTTTGATAGGAAATCTGAGTAAAATCTAATCTTTTGCTCATATTAGTTTACCCCCTTACGCTCTTGAAGTCTGGCAAGAGTTTGATAGCAATTTGACTTCACATGGATAAACTCATCAACACCAGCCTCAACATATTGGCTCTCAAGTTCTGGCGATGGTTTTCCAGCTACTAAAATATAAATATCTTTATTATTATTTTTCAACTCTTTTGCAATCACTGGTACAAATTCTTCATATTGCTCGTCCGTACCACAAATTGTAACGATATCAATTCCGGATTCCAAGGCGGCTTTAACAGCCTCTTCACTAGATGCAAATCCAGATGTTGTTACAGACTCAAATCCTCCAGCGGCAAAGAATCCAGCTGAAAAATCAGCACGGGCTTTATGTTTTGGAATAGATCCAAGATTAGCAAAGAAAACCTTGGGATATTGTCCATTTTTTTCTTTATAGCTTTCTGAAGCCTGTCTTAATTGTTCAAAGCATTTAGCACCACGTTGGAACGTTAATTTCTCAACTTCTGCACCTTTACAATTTTCGGCTAATACGTCGATCATTTCACCAACCGTTGCGCCCATTGCTGCCGCGTTGATAAATGCCGAAACCAACTGTCCGTCATTTGTAACTGCTGCTTTTACTACTCCAAGCGCTTTTACTATGTCTTCACGATTGGCTGCTTTTTGAGCTTTTAATTCTTCAATTAGAGGCGTCTTAAAATCCTCGATTGCTTCTCGAACCTGTAATGGTTTTTCATCGAGATTTGGATACATATTTGTTCCAACAATCCGGTCTTTACGATATTCAATATTTTTTTTCTTTTGATTTCTTGTATCAGTTACTTTTTGTTGAATTAATCCAGCTATTAAAGCTTCATACATACCGCCGCTCTTTTCAACTTCTTGGAACTGCTCCCATGCCTTACTAGCTAAAGCATCTGTTAACGACTCTACGTACCATGAACCGCCAGCGGGATCAACAACTTGATTCAATAATGATTCTTCTTGAAGAATGATTTGTGTATTTCGTGCGATGCGACGTGAGAACGTGTCATCTGGTCTAATAGCCTCATCAAATGGAGAAACATGCATACTATTTGCTCCACCAACGGCACCGGCAAATGCCTCTGTTGTTGTTCTAAGCATATTTACATACGGGTCATAGACCGTTTTTGTCCAACTTGAGGAACGGACATGAATATACATTTTTTGTGCTTGTTTAGAACCACCAAAGCTCTCCACAATTTTAGACCATAGCATTCTAGCCGCACGAAGCTTCGCAATTTCCATAAATACATTGGAGCCAACGGCAAATGAAAAATACATTTGGTTAGCAATTTCATCAATTTCCAAGCCGCGTTCCAGCATCTCATTAATATATTCAACACCTGTTGCCAGTGCAAACGCTAATTCCTCTGTAGCACTTCCACCCGCATTGTGATAAAGCTCAGCTTGAATATAAATCATTTTAATGTTTGGAGAATTTTCATTGGACCATTTTGCTAACTGAGCCATTGTATTATAGAGTCTTTTAATTCCCAGTCTAGATTTCCCAGAAGAAGCAATAGAACCGATTGGATCTAATCCGATAAAAGCGACTAAATCTTTAATGTTAATATTTTGGTCGTTTGCATATGCAACGAGACTCGCATATAACGGTAGTGCGCTGATGCCCGTTTGCATGAACAAGCGATGCTCTTTTAGGTCAATGTTTGCCAAGGCGTCACGAAGATCGTTAATGGATGCAACAGGTACTCCGTTTAGGCCAACTAAAGCTTCTTCCGCTTCATCTGCGTCATATCCTCTTTTTGTAGCTTCATCTACGACTAAATTTACCATGGATTGACCGCGCTTAAGATCTTCGATGATAGCCTTATTGAATTGCTTTACACTTCTTCCCGTTATTTCTTGGGCGATATCCCAAGCTTTTGCGGAATTTCGGAGATAATCTGCACCTCTAACAAATGATCCTTCACCTGGCAAATCATTTACATGGGAAAGATTTTCTACATCCTTTTGTACGTATAATGGTTTCAATTCAATGCCTTCATACGTTTTCGTCATTAGGGTTTCAAATGATTTTCCTTTTAGCGACTCTTCCGCTGTTTCCTTCCATTTCTGAACATCAGGAAAAGGAAATTCGCAAAACTTCTTTAAATCAAACTTTGACTCTTTTTCTGTTTTCATAAAGTTACATCCCCTTTCGGAGATACCTCCACCCCTTTCCAAAAAAGTTAACTAACCTTTATTTTAATTTTCTAAAAAGTCGAAACCTAATTATATAGTATTATAAATGACTGCATGTTACAATAATGCACTTTAGCTAATAGTGCGATTC
>JAEWMK010000121.1 GCA_023457235.1 Bacillota bacterium | reverse complement strand
GTTTTTGGGAACAAACAAACATCTAACATTTCTACAATAGGAGCTTTCTTTTTGTTTGTCTACAGGTTTTTTGTCAGCATTTTACTTATTTTGGAAACTGCGCAAAGCTAGTGGGTCGGGAACTGTGTCCCACTGGCATTCTATAGAACTCCATGTTATTGTTACACTTAGGTAAAAAATTAAAAAGTAAGTAGGCGAACAACATGATTGAGATAAAAAGATCACCACTAAGTGATGGAGAATTTAATAGAGGGGTATTCGCTACATGCGATATTAAAAAAGGGGAGCTAATTCACGAAGCTCCGGTCATTTCTTATCCAAACGACCAGCATCAATACATTGAGAAAACCTTACTTGCTGATTACGCTTTTGAGTATGGGATTAATCATTCTGCAATTCTTCTAGGTTATGGAATGCTGTTTAATCATTCATATGAACCGAATGCTAATTATGAGATAAATTTTGAAAATCACACATTTGAATTTTATGCTTACACAGATATAAAAGCGGGTGATGAGATTCTAATTAATTATAATGGTGATGTTGATATCCAAGATCCACTATGGTTTGACCAGGATGAAGGTGAAAAAAATGAATAAACGATGGACGATCGGTCAAATTAAAGAATTTGTTGCGAAGAATTCGGATAGTAAGTTACTAACAACGGAATACCACGGTTTTTCTCAAAAATTACTATTTCAATGTGCATGTGGCAACAATTTTGAAAAAACATTTACGAAATTTAAAAATAATCACCAACGTAAATGTGACGTCTGCCAACCGCCCAAAGAGTCACGCTAAAAGTATAACGAATAAACGAAGTGCCAATTTCAATTAATTTGAAGTTGGCACTTTTTATTATCGGAATGATTTCGAATTTCAACAACAATTTTATGTAAAATGATAATCATTTATTGATAAACGATAAATAATGTGTTAAATTTAAATATATATTAAAAATAAGTGAGGTCCTTTTTATGAAACATGGTTCAACACTCTTTTTAAAGATGGCTCTTTTTCTTATTGGTACTCCAGTACTAGCTTTATGTCTATTTGGATTGTATTGGTTAGCTAAAAATCCAGCAAATCCAGATTATGCCCATATACTGTATCCCATTGTAATAGGTATGTATGTATCAGCGATACCGTTTTTCATTGCATTGTTTCAGGCTTTTAAACTTTTAAGCTATATTGACAAGAACCAAGCTTTCTCGGAACTGTCTGTAAAAGCTTTGAAGAGAATAAAATACTGCGCAATGACGATCAGTGGTTTGTATGTGATAATTTTGCCATTTGTTTATATCGTTGCCGAGCTAGACGATGCTCCAGGTCTTATCATAATTGGAATGGTCCCTATCTTCGCTTCAATGGTAATCGCAGTATTCGCTGCTGTTCTTCAAAGACTTTTACAAGAAGCCATTGATATAAAATCAGAAAATGATTTAACGGTGTGAGGTGGAAGATATGGCGATTATTATAAATATTGATGTGATGTTAGCGAAACGAAAAATGAGCGTAACGGAGCTTTCGGAGAAGGTTGGGATTACGATGGCGAACCTTTCTATATTGAAAAACGGAAAGGCAAAGGCGATTCGTTTGTCAACGTTAGAGGCAATTTGTAAGGCTTTAGACTGTCAGCCTGGAGATATTTTAGAGTACAAAAGTGATGATGACACTCAAGAATAAGTATTCAGTCTTTAGTTTTTAAACAAACGTTTAATTAAAACAAAAAGAATCGAGAAAAGTACCGTAAAATGGTTTTTCTCGATTCTTCTTTTTTGTTCACTCATTTATTATTACCTTTCTACCACCAAGCCACCCAGCAATAAGAAGAATAATAGAAACCAAAACTAACATATACAAAGGTGCAGTCCAACTTCCCGTAAGGTCATGTATTCCGCCAAATAAAACAGGTCCTAGCGCAGCAAGCGAATAACCGATTGATTGGGCCATCCCGGATAGTTCTGAAGCGTCATACCCATCTTTTGTTCTTAATGTAAAAAACATCAATGATAAACTGAATCCACTACCGCAACCTACACCAAGCAAAATTGCCGAAATAATAATCAAGCTTGGGTTCCCATTAAGTAAACCAACTACACCTAAAAGAAAAATAACACCTGTAAAAGCACCTAATAATTTTTGATTATTCATTTTATCAGCAATAATAGGCATGATAAACGTTAAAGGAATCGCTGAAAATAACATAAGTGAGAGCATCCAGCCGGCTTCATTCAAGGAATATCCATTAAATAATATAATATCTGGCAACCACGTCAGCATTGTATAATACATAAGAGATTGAAATCCCATGAAAATGGTTACTTGCCAAGCAGTAAAAGAAGCCCACATATTTGTTTTCCTATTATTGTTGCTTTGATTGAATTTGGGTGAACCTGTGGACGCTTTTGGTTTAGGAAACCAAAAAAAGAGTGCAATCATAACTAAAATTGCCCAAATACCTAATGCCCCTTGCCATCCTAAATTTCCTACATTTGAAAGTGGCACACTTAATCCTGATGCTAATGCACCAAATATGTTCATAAAAACAGAATAAAGACCAGTAATTAAACCAATTTTGAATGGAAACCCTGTCTTAACAAAACTCGGTAACAATACATTCCCAAAAGAGATTGCAATTCCAATTAAGGCAGTACCGATAAACAATGTACTGACACCGGTAACTGAACGCAGCATTATTCCGATCAATAGCACAATCATGGATAGGAAAATTGTTTTTTCCATACCGAAACGATGTGCAACCTTTGGCGAAAAAGGAGAAACTAATGCAAAAGCGAGTAATGGTAACGTTGTAATAAAACCAACAACGACGTTGCTTACTTCTAAACTATCACGAATAGCGGGAACTAAAGAACCAACAGACGTTAAAGGAGCACGTAAATTAGAAGCGATTAATAATATTCCAATAAGTAATAAAATGCGGCTCTTTTCTTTATTTTGACTTTGTTCATTATCTAAAACCGTTTTTTGTGCCTCCATTATTTATTCATTTCTCCTTTGGGACGCGGGGTCGGGAACTGTGTCCCGCTTTCCCCATTTTTGTTTTTAATTTAGTGTAACGGAAATATTTACATACTACAAATGTTGTAATCTAAATATTTAAATAAATATTAGATGTTGTATTAGGGAGCGGGGGTAAAGGACATGTCAAATTATTGGGAGCGTCCGAAATTAAAAATCCCAAAAACAAAAGGTGGTGAATGGGTTTGGGATATTATTGGTTATTTATTTTACCTAGATTCCATCATCTTTTTGCTCTTTGTTTGGAGTAGCCTTCCTGAACAAGTTCCCGGGCATTTTCCCGAAATCCCGGTAGGATCAGTAATACTGTAATCCAATACTAAAAGAGGTGGTAATTTTGAAAATAAAAAAAGCAAGTGAGGAAGATATAAAAGCAGTAGCAAGAGTATATGTTGATAGTTGGAAGACTACTTATCGTGGTTTAGTACCAGACGACTACTTAGACAGCCTATCTTATGAAGATGCCGAACAAAAGTGGATTGATTTTTTAAATAATGAAAATGAACCTTTTATTTTTATTGCAATGAATGATTTAGGGGAAATAATAGGTTTTGCATCAGGTAAAAGTTTTGATGGGGATCATTTCCACGGAGAATTGTACTCACTTTATCTATTGCAAGAATGTAGAGGATTAGGAATAGGGAGACAACTGGTTTCAGCTATTGGCAAGGATTTTAAAGAGAAGGACATAGCTTCAATGTTGGTGTGGGTAATGGAAAAAAATAAATCTGGTGTTGGTTTCTATAAACGCTTGGGTGGGAAAGAATCTCTTCATAGGAAGAGTGAGTTTGGTGGAGTGGTAGTAAATGATGTTGCTTATGGATGGAAAGATGTATCAGTGTTATGTTTGGAGGAAGAATAACACTATACCCTGTTAAAAATCAAAATTGTAAAATAAACAAAAAATTAGGTGGATTAAATATGACAAAAATAACTGAAAACATCATCCCACATTTGTGGTATGACAAAGAGGCAAAAGAAGCAGCAGAGTTTTATGCTTCCATTTTCCCAGATTCAAGAGTTACGAATGTAACAACACTCCACGATACACCTTCAGGTGATGCTGATTTAGTTTCCTTTAAGTTGTGGGGCCAAAAGTTCATGGCAATTAGTGCAGGGCCTTATTTTAAATTCAATCCGTCGGTGTCTTTCATGGTTAATTTTGACCCGTCACGGGAGAAAGACGCGAGCGAAAAAATAAATGAGGTTTGGAACAAATTGTTCATAGATGGCATAGTATTAATGCCACTTGATAAGTATCCTTTCAGTGAGAGGTATGGCTGGATTCAAGATAAATATGGGGTGTCGTGGCAGCTGATCCTTACCAATCCTGAAGGGGAGGAGCGGCCTGCAATTATACCGTCACTACTGTTTGTCGGCGATCAATGTGGCAAAGCGGAGGAGGCGATGAATTTTTATTTATCTGTATTTAAGAACTCAAAGCAGGGCCATATTGCCCGCTACCCTCAAGGAATGGAACCTGATAAAGAAGGAACCATTATGTTTTCTGATTTCATGCTTGAAAATCAATGGTTTACTGCAATGGATAGCGCACATGAGCATAAATTCAGTTTCAACGAGGCCATCTCATTCATGGTATATTGCGACACACAAGAAGAGATTGATTACTATTGGGAGAAGTTGTCTGCTGTTCCTGAAGCTGAGCAATGCGGCTGGGTAAAAGATAAGTATGGCGTGTCCTGGCAGATTGTGCCGATGGGAATGGACGAGATGATGAGTAAGAGCACACCGGAACAATTCGATCGAGTAAACAAGGCAATTCTAAAAATGAAGAAATTTGATCTGGCGGAGCTTCAGAAAGTATACAAGGGATAAAATAAAAAAACGTCATTTCACATGGAAATGACGTTTTCAAAAATTTCTAGAAATACCGTAAGCTTTATCTCATCCCTACATAAATCAAAATCGCATCCCGTAGAAATTGCGCTCCATTTTTAACTCTTTTGTCATAGTAAGCAGTAAATCTTTCATCGGCTACATACATTTCAGCTAGTCCGGCATGGGCTTCCTTGGAATAGTCAGACCAAGAATACATTAACCATTCTTTATGCTTGACTGCAAGTTCTTGCGCCAGATCGGACGCAGGGTCACCAGTCGCAGACGCTCTTTCAAGTAATTCAAAAACTTCTTCACCTAAGCTTGTCATAGCTTGATAATCTTCTTGGGACATTCCCCTTAGTTTTGCATTGCTTGCATTAATTGTCTCATCACCATACTTGTTGCGAATTTCCTTGCCATATTTCTGTTCATTATCTTGGATTAATTTATCTTTAAAACCTTCAAATTTTTGTTTATCTGTCATTTCTAAATTTTCCTCCCTAGCGGTAATTGTTTTATCTACTGTTTTAATTAGTTTGTCGAGTCGATCACGTTTTTTCTTAAGATGGGCAGAATGGCTTTTTAGAGCTTCTGTTTGATTAAAGTCAGGCTGATTGATGATGTCTATTATCTCTTCCAAACTAAACTCTAATTCCCGATAGAATAAAATTTGTTGAAGTAAATCTACTTCTTTTTGACCATAAATTCGATAACCAGATGAATTTATCCTTGCAGGCTTCAAGAGCCCGATTTCATCATAATAACGAAGTGTCCGACCGCTCACCCCTGATAATTGCGCCAATTTGTTCACTGTATATTCCATAACAGATCTCCCTCCTGACAATTCATATGATAAACCTTAACGTTGCGTAAAGGTCAAGGGGAATTAAAAATATCTATAAATATTATCTGAGAATAAGGATGAGTATATGAATAGCATATTGAAGGTAGGCCAATTATAATGGTTTAAAACAAAAGCAAATGGAAAAGTCATTAATGTAGATATACTACATAGAATTATATTGATTCATAAAAAGGGAGAGATCTAAATGGATGTATTGGAAGCAATCAAAACGAGAAGAAGTATTAATAGAGTAAAGAATACTCCAGTTCCAAAGGAATTAATTGAAAAAATTCTTGAAGCAGGTACATATGCTCCGAATTATCATCTAACCAATCCGTGGAGATTCTTTGTTTTAACAGGTGATGGGAGAAAGCATTTGGGGGATGTATTTGTTGAGATTGAAAAATCAAAACTTCCAGAAAGTGAACTTGAGAACAGTCAGGAAAAATTAGAAAAGCTGAAAAATAAACCATTAAGAGCACCTGTCGTCATCGCAGTTGGGGTAGAGCCGTCAGAGAAGCCAAAGGTTTTAATAAAAGAGGAATATGCTGCTGTGAACAGCTGTATACAAAACATGTTACTTGCAGCCCATAGTTTGGGACTTGGCGCTATTTGGAGAACGGGCGCAAGAACTTATCACCCAAAGGTAAGAGACTTTTTCAATCTCACAGAAAATGGGGAAATCGTTGCCTTTCTCTACCTTGGATATCCCGACATGACCCCGCAAGAAAGAATTAAGCCCCATTTTAGTCAATTTACAAAATGGATAGAGGAATAGTTCGTTAGAAGGAGCAAATATTAAACTTGGCTCTGTTGTATGCTTTTCGTGAAGAAAAGTGGTTCTTGGTAGAAAACTAAAAAGATAGTAAGGATAATCTATCCTTACTATCTTTACTCTTAATATTTATATGTTTTTAACATTTCGGTTGTTTTTTAAAATTCATCATAATTTGCCAAAGAGAAATCATCTTGAGTGATTGGAGCGTTTTTTCTAGCTTATAATCATCAATTTTGGATATAAAGTTGTTGATAATATCTTCAAGTGCCGCTTGTTCGGTTTTGCCATATCCAATGGCCCCTTCATATCCTCCATCAGTTTCCTTGATTTTTAAATTCATATAACTTACATATCCATTTTGTTCGTCTTGAGTTTCATAAATCCTTACTTTGAATCCGGCATAAGGTATTTCTTCACCTTCATCGAACAAATCACCCAACAAACTAAAAGCAGAAACATTAAATTCACTTACTAACTTTTCGATAGAATTAATCCCGGTTATTTTAACACTTTTCCAGCTCAATATACATCCTCCTATTACTGTTTACCAAATAGTATCATAGTTTTGGTTTTCTGAGTTCTTTGCTTAGCGTAGAAAAATCAAGGTTTTACCTTCCAAAAAGTAGCTTAACGTATAATATCCGCTTTTTGTCGGCAGGACCCCTAATTGGTAATTGCGATCCAAATTTTCCTTTTATTTTGTTAAAATTAAGGTAACTTCGTTGAACTTGTATATTAAAAACTTCAACTAAAGCGAATTGAAGATTTAGTCAATAGCCGAGAACCCTCGTGACTTCAGTCATGAGATGAATCAGCTTCGGACAAGGGTTAGCTTTTGCTAACTCAATTGTCCGACATTTTCATTCCCTGCTAAAACTGCATATGATATTTAACAAAGTAATAAAAATCATTGATAATTCAATACATATCTCGATACATATGATATGGTTCGTAGTATAATAGACCTGAGGTGGGAACTGTGTCAAAAGTTATTCAAGGTAGAGGATATGTTTACTCACTTCAATACCATCTAGTGTGGTGTGTAAAGTACAGAAGAAAAGTACTTGTAAATGGGATTGAAAAATCATTAAAAGAAATTCTTATACAACTTTGCAAAGACCACGAGATAACGATTGAAGATATGGAAACTGATAAAGACCATATTCATATGTTGATTTCCTTAAAGCCTCAGCATTATATCCCAACTGTTGTGAAGACCTTAAAGGGCAATCAGCCAGGAGATTATTCAAACTCCATCCCGAAATCAAAAGATTTCTCCGGGGAGGTCATCTGTGGAATCCTAGCTATTTTATCGCTACAGTTAGTGAAAATACTGAAGAACAGATTCGTAGATATATCCAAAGCCAAAAACAAAAATAACAGGAGGTGAAACCAATGCTTGAATTAGTAAACCGTGGCTATGTGTATCGTGCTACCCCTATTTCTCAAGAAGTAGAAACTTATTTGC
>JAEWMK010000120.1 GCA_023457235.1 Bacillota bacterium | reverse complement strand
CTGTTACAGGTATTAATAAAGCAACCCCACTCATTGGACAAATCCCCGGTAACACACCAACTGCCGTTCCAATTAATACTCCAAAAAAAGCAAATGCTAGATTATGCCACTGTAATGCAACGGCAAAACCATCCGCTAAAAATTGTAAAGTTCCCATTATCCATCACCCCCCTAGCTGAACCATATTGGAAACCCTGGTAATGTACCATCTAACACTTCAACAAACAGGAAGTAAACCCCATATGAGAATGCTGCTGAAATCAACAAAGTTTTCAACCAGCCGCCTTTCTCCATAACTTGGAAACTAATAGCCAAAAAGAGGAAGGTCATAATGACGTATCCTATTGTTTCAAGTAATACAATGTAAAGGATTGCAGAAACTAGAATAATAAGAAACTTTTTATAATCAAGGATATCTTTTGTTTTTCCTTTATTTGCGTATTTAAATGTTTCATAGAAAAGCCGACAGCTTAGTAAAATTAATATTATTCCTAAAAATTTCGGGAAAATATCCGGCCCTACATTGCTTCCATAGGCCGATTGTGAAATCTTACTGCTTTCAACTATAAATCCGATTCCTAAAACTAAGAAGATAATACTGGAGTAACGATCAAATGTCTTACTCATCTTCATTACTCACCTCCGGTGGAATAATAAGGAGAAGAGGACAATCCCTTCTCCGTTTTTTTAATAAAATTATTATTTTTGCATTCCAAGTGCAGTTAATAATTCGATAATTAATTGATCTTGTTCTTCTAAGAATTTCGTGAAATCTGCTGAGTTTTTATACTCACTTGCCCAACCATTAGCTTCAAGCTCTTTTAACCAAGTTTCATTTTCAGATAAAGCTTTTAATTTTTCATCCCAGAATTTTAATTCATCTTCTTTCATTTCTTTCGGTCCAAAAATTCCACGCCAGATTGTAAATTCAGCATCAACTCCCGCTTCTTTAAATGTTGGAATATCTGCTAAATCTCCACCTAAACGCTCAGTAGAACTTACAGCAAGGACGCGAACTTTACCTGCCTTTAAATATTCTCCAATTGATGATGCATCTGTTGCGATAAGATCGGCATTTCCGCCAAGCAATGCAGCAATGGCTTCACCGCCGCCATCATATGAAACGTACTTAACTGCTTTTGGATCAATTCCATATTTAAATGCTGGTAAAACAGCAACTAGATGATCCATTGAACCAGGGGCTGAGCCACCAGCAACAGTTATTTTTGTTGGATCTGCCTTCATTGCTTCAAGAGCTGATTTTAAATCTTGATAAGGAGAATCTGCTTTTACAACAATTGCTCCATAATCACGAGTTAATTGTGCTAAAGGAGTTGTATCCCTATAACCATATGGGCTATTTCCTTCTTTTTTATCATTATTAATTAGGATTGGAGGTGAGCTTACCATTAATTTGTATGGATTTGCTTTTTCCTTTGTTGCGAATTCTGCCATATAAACAGCGCCGCCTCCGCCAGGTTGGTTCTCTACTGTAATAGTTTCTTCAACTAATTTTGTTTCAGCAAGAACCTTAGCAACTGCACGTGCTGTTAGATCCCAGCCTCCACCTGCACCAGATGGCGCAACAATTGTAATCGGTTTCTCCGGATAGCTAGATGTAGCAGGAGCACCTTCAGATTTAGTATCTGTTGCGGCTTTTTCTCCCCCGCCCCCACAAGCGGCTAAACTTAATGCCAACATACCTGAAAGAAGTACTGTTGATAATTTTTTAAACTTCATTTTGAAATCCCCCTTTGTATTTTTATATTGAAAAAAGACAGCGGTGTAAGCGCTGTCTTAAAATTATCAGAACATTATCTATATTAAAAGTATTAGGTCATAAGTTATATAAACCTCTTAAAGTTCATTTTGTTCATAAAAATCACAACTTAGCACGGAAATACCTCCGTTCAGGACGGCCAACATTTCCGTAGATAAGCTCTGCAAAAATCCTTTTCTGTGATATTAAATACTCTAGGTAACGTCTTGCCGTGGAACGACTTACACCAGACTCCGCACTTAAGGCTTCCGCCGTGATTCCTTCTTCACCTATCGCTTCAATGCTTCTTAGTATTTTTTCTAATGTCAATGGATCAATTCCTTTTGGGGAATTACTTGCTTCACTTGTTTGTACTTTAGCTTTTGTATTCCACAGACTTTCAATCTGTTCAGGTGTCAACTCCTGATTTCCTTTTAATTTAGCTATCTTATGTTGGTAGTTTTCAAGGCTTTCCTTAAAACGGTCAAAGGTTAACGGTTTGATAATATAATCAAAAGCACCGCCACGTAAAGCATGACTTACAATGTCAACTTCAGATGCAGCGGTAATCATAATGACATCAATGTCTTGAAAATTTTGGCGGATAAACTTAATCAATTCAACGCCTTTCATATCAGGCAAATAAACATCAAGTAATACTAAATGTGGCTGCACAACCTCTAACCATTCTTTTGCCTGTTCCCCTGTTGTTGCTGTTGCGATTACTTTAAAACCCTCTATTTTTTCCGTAAAACGACGATGAATTTCTGCAATTCGCGAGTCGTCCTCGACAATTAACACTTCAATTAAATCTGACATTTTACTCCAACCTCTCCTTCGGAATTGCTATAATGAATAGAGCACCCTCCCAGTCCCCTCTTTCGATAGCCATCGTTCCATTTAAGTCTTCAACTAATTCTTTTACCCTTGCGAGTCCGTATCCACGGTTGCCGCCTTCCTTCGTTGAAAAGCCTCTTTTGAAAATACTGGATATCATATGATCTTCAATTCCATGACCCGAGTCTTCCACCTCGATCAACAAATCATCACCAATATCAGTAATAAAGAGTCTTACTTTTTTATTTGTTGGATCGTTTTTTGCAACTGCCTCAAAAGCATTGGTTATTAAATTACCGAGAATGGAAACTAAATCGCTTTGGTCTATATGACTTGGCATTTGCTCTATACTGCTTTCCCGGTCCAAAATAA